>JAPKEK010000603.1 GCA_028822125.1 Pseudomonadales bacterium
CGTGAATATCAAGATGAATTCTCTCTGGAGAGCCAGTTACGAACAGCTGCAGCACAACAGGCAGGGCTTTTTGATGATGAAATTACGCCTATGCCTACAAAATGGGCAAAGATCGTCAACAAAGAAACTAAAGAAACGGAAATCGTTGACGGCGTCTGCGTTGGCGACGAATGCAACAGACCTGAAACCACGCTGGCAGGCTTGTCGAAACTGAAACCGGTTTTTGAAGAAGATGGTACGGTCACAGCGGGCAATGCATCGCAGTTATCTGATGGCGCTTCCATGACCCTGGTGATGAGCGCAGAACGAGCCGCTCAGCTGGGCCTTGAACCCATGGCCTACTTCAGAGGCTGGACAGTGGCCGGATGTGAACCCGACGAAATGGGTATCGGCCCCGTATTTGCCATTCCCAAGTTATTAAAAGCAACAGGGCTGGAAATGGCTGATATCGACCTGGTAGAGCTAAACGAAGCTTTTGCATCACAATGTGTCTATTCCAGGGATGCCCTTGGCATTGATCCAGAAATATATAATGTCAATGGTGGTTCAATTTCAATTGGTCATCCATTTGGAATGACGGGCTCTCGACTCACTGGCCACATTGTTCGCGAACTACGTCGACGAGACAAAAAGTACGGTATCGTCAGCATGTGTATTGGCGGAGGAATGGGTGCAGCTGGTTTATTCGAGGCCTGCTGATACTCAGCCCTGAGTACTAAAAAAGGAGCCGATTGGCTCCTTTTTTTTGCCTCGTTTTATTGCCTCGTTTTATTGCCTCGTTTTATTGCCTCATTTTAAGGCTTCGGTTTAATAGCTGGAATTAAGTCCAGACAAGAGCTGAATCAGTATGCGGCCAGAATTTCATCAAGTTTATCCATAAAAGATACAGGCTGATCCAGAAACAAATGATGCTGCGCATCCTTGAGTTCTATTACCGTTAGATCGTTTTTTATAGATGCCATGTGTTCTGCGCTTTTACTGCTAAAAGACGCACTTAATTCACCATACATGAGGCTCACAGGTTTTTTAATACTGGCGAGATCTTCTGCAAAATCTCCGCTTTGCTGCATCCTTGAATTCAGTTCTTCATCAAATTTCCAGACAAAACCATCGTCAATATGCTCTATGGAGTGCCTTGCAATGTGCTTGACAATATATTCATTTTCGCAGGTCTGCGGGGGTTGCAGGCGGAATCTGGATCTCGCTATCTCCAAATCAGGATAAACCTTCGGCTTGTTCCAGCGTTCCGGTTCTCTTGGCGTTTCATCATCAGGATGCTTAACGCCTGAATCCAGCAAAATCAATGCCTTGAAGCGTTCAGGAAACGATGCCAGGGCCCGTAGCGCCATTAATCCGCCAAAACTATGTGCGACCAGTATGGTATCACTGCCCATATCAGCAGCATCGGCAACAGCTTTTATTTCCAGCGCATAACGATCTGCTGAATATTCATCCCGATGGTCACTATCCCCCATGCCGGACAGATCGATGGCCACAGTGTGAAATTCGGCTTTATAACGCGGCGCGATAAAATCCCACCAGTGAGCATGCGCATTATGTCCATGAACAAACAAGAGCCCCTTTCGGCCGGGTTTACTCCAACTGAGATAATGAATATCTACCGATTCTACTTCTGTGTAATCACTGCTTGGCTTATCGTCAACAGCCTCCCAGAACCAGTCAGGGGATTCAGACATATCGCTGCTCCAGATTAAAAACTCGCATAACGTTTTAAATGAAAATCGGCATTACCAAACAAAGTGTCTATAGCCGTCAATCTTTTGAAGTAATGACCTACGCTGAGTTCATCGGTCATACCCATACCACCATGTAGCTGTACCGCATTCTGCCCGACAAATTTACCGCCTTTACCTACCTGCACTTTCAGCGCGGCCAGGGATTTCCTGGACGCATCATCATAATTTTCGGCCAGCCGCATGGCCGCCATATATGCCAGGGACTTAGTCTGTTCATGCTCAATAAACATATCAACCATACGATGCTGTAAAACTTGAAATTTACCGATGGGCTGACCGAACTGTTCTCTTGTTTTACAATATTCGACCGTTGCTTTGTAGAGAACTTCCATGGCGCCAGTGGCTTCAGCACCCACTGCCATAATCGCCTGATCAATGCCAAACTGCAGAAGTCCCAGGCCTTTATCCATCTCTCCTAACACCGCATCTGATTCAACAACCACATCCTGCAGGGTTACTTCCGATGCCCTGAAACCATCAATAGTCGGGTAATTCCGCCTGTGGATACCGCTGCTGTCAGCATCCACTATAAAAAGGGTAATGCCCTCTTCATCTGTCTGGGATCCACTGGTGCGAG
>JAPKEK010000604.1 GCA_028822125.1 Pseudomonadales bacterium
CCAATGCCTGAGGTAACCGCAAAGCCGCCAATAAAATCAGGGCAACCCTGGCCTTCTGGGGCAATAAAATCACTGAGGCATAGGTTAGGTTTGCCATTGGGCTTATCAGTTTGTTGCCGCAGGTGGTGAAGCCTGGCTACAATTTCAGTTCGAGTCTCATCTGAATAAATCGCGATATCGTCCTGGCCGACCGTGTTTGCAGGCCATATACCGAGGACTGCTCGAGCACTCAAGCGACTGTCCTGTTCCAGCTGGTCGAGCATTTCCTGGGCATCGTCAAAAAGCTCGCGGGCAGATGGTCCGACAACCTCGTCGGATAGAATGGCTGGATATTTGCCTGCTAGTTCCCAGGTTATAAAAAAGGGTGTCCAGTCAATATAGTTTCTTAGAGACGCCAGTGAAATCCTAGCAATAGTCTTGTTGCCAATAAGCACGGGTCTGGGAGGAGCGTAGCTTTGCCAGTCCACCGGATATTTGTTCCTGCGGGCCTGTGCTAGCGAAAGCAGATTGGTCTTTTGTCTCCTTTTTAAGGTTCGGGTCCTGATCTTGTCATATTCATGACGAAGTTCATCTCCAAGACGCGGTTTTTCCTGCTTGGATAGTAAACGACTGGCAATCCCAACAGCGCGCGATGCATCGGGCACATAAACGGTAATATCGTGTTCAAAACAAGGTTCAATTTTGACAGAAGTATGCGCTTTGGAGGTGGTAGCACCGCCGATCATGAGCGGTATTGAAATTTTGCGTCGCTGCATTTCAGAGGCAATCGCGACCATCTCGTCTAGAGAGGGTGTAATCAGTCCGCTCAAGCCGATGATATCGATATTTTCATCCAGGGCTGTTTGCAATATTCGGTCTGCAGGCACCATAACCCCGAGATCTATGACATCGTAGTTATTGCATTGTAAAACCACACCGACAATGTTCTTACCGATATCGTGGACGTCACCTTTCCCAGTGGCCATCAGAATTTTGCCTTTGCTTTGGATGACACCCTGATTTTCTGCTTCGATAAAAGGGATGAGGTGAGAAACAGCTTGTTTCATGACACGGGCACTCTTTACCACTTGAGGCAGAAACATTTTGCCTGCTCCAAAAAGGTCTCCTACTTGGTTCATGCCAGCCATCAACGGGCCTTCAATGACCTCTATCGGTCTGTCGAATTGCAGTCTGGCTTCTTCGGTATCTGCCAGAATGTACTGGTTCATACCCTTTACCAGTGCATGGCCGATACGTTCTTCTACTGGCAGGGTGCGCCAGGTCAGGTCATCAGTTTTGCGGGTGCTTGCCTGTCCTGAAAAATTTTGTGCGGCCTCGATGAGCTTTTCTGTACTATCGCTGCCTCGATTGAAAATAGCATCTTCTATACTATCCCTTAGGTCAGTTGGGATCTGCTCATACAGGGCGAGTTGCCCGGCATTGACGATGCCCATGGTGAGACCAGCCTGAATGGCGTGATACAGGAAAACAGCATGAATCGCTTCTCGAATAGCGTTGTTGCCGCGAAAAGAAAACGAGATGTTACTGATGCCACCAGAAATCATCACGCCAGGGATGTGTTCCTTGATGTACTTACAGGCATCAAGGAAATCTTTGCCGTATAGATTGTGTTCGGCAATCCCCGTTGCAATAGCAAATATATTCGGGTCGAAGATAATGTCATGGCCAGCAAACCCGACCTCGTCAACGAGAATCTGGTAACTGCGGCTGCATATTTCTTTTTTCCTGGTTAGGGTATCAGCCTGTCCCTGCTCATCAAAGGCCATGACGACGATAGCGGCACCGTACTTCAGACAAAGCCTGGCTTGCTCCTTAAATTCTTCTTCACCCGCCTTCAGGCTGATTGAATTAACGATTGATTTGCCCTGAATCGTCTTTAGGCCGGCTTCTATAATGTCCCACTTTGATGAGTCAATCATTATTGGGACACGGCAGATATCGGGTTCGGACGCGATCAGGTTCAGGAACCTAACCATGGCGGCTTTGGAATCCAACATGCCTTCATCCATATTAATATCAATAACCTGAGCACCACTATTGACCTGTTGCTGGGCGACTTCAAGGGCTTGCTGGTAGTTGTCGTCTTTGATGAGTCGGGCGAACTTAGCTGAGCCGGTGACGTTGGTTCGTTCGCCAATATTAACAAATAGCGATTCGCTGTTAATACGGAAGGCTTCCAGCCCGCTGAGCAGGCAATCGTCCGAGTGGTTTTTGGCCATCCTGGGCTTATGTCCTAGCACCAGTTGTTTGAAGGCAGCTATATGGGCAGGCGTGGTACCGCAGCATCCACCGATAATATCAGCACCGCTGTCAAGAAGTTCCGGTATATAA
>JAPKEK010000033.1 GCA_028822125.1 Pseudomonadales bacterium
CATGAAGCGGGTTGCAGATCAGGAACAACGTTCCTCTAAATGGATTGGCGTTGGATATATGAACCAGTTGGCCGCCTTCATGATCCAGGTGACCTATGCGGTGATCTGTGGTTGGGTTCTGTGGTATCTGTTCAAGGCGATAACTACCGGATTTGCAGGCGTCGATGTGACCGCCGCCGCGGCCGAGTATGACGCGGTGATCAGTGATACAGCGGGTATGCTGTTCTGGACTACACTCAGCCTGGTGATCTGCGGCTGTATTCTCTATGGGGGGGTCAAAAACGGTATCGAGCGGGCGGTTACCCTTTTGATGCCACTCTTGTTTGGGTTATTGCTGCTACTGGTGGTCTTTAACATGTTTGCTGGCGGCTTCATTGAGGCGCTGATCTGGTTGTTTAAATTTGATCTCAGTAAGATCAATGCCAGCGTGCTTCTCGCCGCTCTGGGCCAGGCCTTTTTCTCCATTGGAGTTGGCATGGCGGCCATGATGGCCTATGGCTCCTACCTTCCAAAGGATGCTCCAATCGTGTCTTCAGCGGCCATTATCGTGACCGCAGACACGTTGGTAGCCCTGCTGGCGGGCCTGGTGATCTTCCCTGCGGTATTCAACAATGGCCTGGACCCAGCTGCCGGGACAGGCTTGATTTTCCAGACCCTGCCGGTAGCTTTCGCTCAGATGCCGGGTGGTTATTTTTTTGCTGGACTGTTTTTCCTGCTGCTGTCTGTGGCCGCGTTCACTTCGATGGTCGGCATGCTGGAGTCGCTGGTATCCTGGCTGGAGGAGTTACATGGCTTCACACGTCATAAGGCCACGGTGATCATCGTAGGCGCCAATATACTGTTGAGCGTGGTCAGTGTGCTGGGATACACGGTACTGTCTGACTGGCAGCTTTTCGGTAAGCCGCTGAATGACGTCGCGGACTATTTTTCAAATCAGATCCTGCTGCCACTGGGTGGGCTGTTGATAGCGGTGTTCGCTGGCTGGGTGATAAGCCGGGAGTCCAGCCAGGATGAACTGGATCTGAAATCCGAGCCTGTCTTCAGGCTATGGTGGTTTCTGGTGCGCTGGCCGGTGCCTTTGGCAGTGGCGCTCATCTTCGTTATGGGAATCGGTGGGTGATCGACTTTGATTTGCCGGGCTATGGTTAACCCTGCTATCGCTAGCGCTGCTGACCAAGGTAACTGGCAAAGATCTGTCGTTTACTTCGGCGCTGGGTTCATCCAGCCCGGTTACCCACGCCTCTACAAGAATGCTGAACTTGAGATGCTGGGCATGCCGTTGCGCTGGATTTGAACGCGACCTAATTTACCTGCGCAGTCTGATGACGGATATTGCTTGTCCAATTTGTGCTCGCTCACCCAATCGATTCTTTATATTACCGGGCGAGTTAAAAAGGAACGGTAATTGTTTAGGGTCGTTGGTACCGAGCGGTGCAGGCCACATGAATCACTGTTTTATTCTATAGGCTCTTGCGGGCGGCCTCAGGCACTGGCTTGGTCAAGCCAGGGTGGCTGTTCAGTGAGCCGGTTTGGCCATCACCGGCGCAGACTTGAATTACAGCTTTGAGTAAGCCTTAATGATGCTGAACCTGATGTTGGGTAATTTTAAGGAAACAGGATGATGGAGCCAAGCTGGTATTCGATACTCCCGCCCATCCTTGCCATAGTGCTGGCGATCTGGAGTAAACAGGTCATCCTGTCGCTGTTTGCAGGCATCTGGATGGGCTTTACACTGTTAAGCGGATGGAACCCGCTAACGGGGCTCGCCGCCAGCATCGATGCTGTGATCCAGGTATTTACCGATCCAGCAGATGCCAGGGTGCTGGTATTTACGCTGCTGATAGGGTCGCTGATCGCGACCATAGAATACTCTGGTGGTGTCCGGGGATTTGTGCGCTATCTTGAAACGCGCCGCTGGGTCCACACGGGATTCCGGGCTCAGTGCCTGGCCTGGTTTATTGGCATCATTATATTCATTGAGTCAAATATCACCTTATTAATTGCCGGTGCGGTCTGCCGACCGTTGTTTGATCGCTATCGTGTGTCAAGGGAAAAGCTTGCTTACCTGATTGACTCAACATCAGCGCCAGTTTGCGTGCTGATTCCGCTCAATGCATGGGGCGCTGTGATTATTGGCTTGATAGGGGGTGTGGGAATTGATAACCCGTTGGAAGTGTTTGTGGCCTCCATACCCCTTAACCTGTACGCGATTCTGGCGATTTTACTGTCAGCACTGGTGGCCTGGAAAAATTTGAATTTTCCTCAGATGCAGGCTGCAGAGCTCAGAACCCAGGCAGGCGAACTCGTTTGGCCTGGCACAACGCCCCTGGTTGATGTCGCAGAGTTTGATGCTGTACGCCGCGACGAAGCTGAGCAAGTTCCTTCGGCGAGCTATATGGTGGGCCCGGTCCTGGCAATGCTGATTATGATGCCCATAGGGTTGTTGATAACGGGTAAAGGGGATCTGATTAAAGGTTCAGGTTCGATCGCGATTCTTTGGGCTGTGATCGCAGGCATTGTTACTGCCTGGATAATGCTGTTTGCAACCAGACGCGCCAACCTCAATCAATTGATGCAGGTTTTCATGAAGGGAGCAGGAAATCTTTTGCCGATTGCAATGATTTTGTTGCTGGCGCTGACGCTCGGCGATGTCGCCAAACTGGTCGGCACAGGACCTTATCTGGCGGGAATCGCGAGTTCCAGTGTGCCGCAGATCCTGCTGGCGCCGCTTGTTTTTCTGGTTGCGGGGTTTATTGCGTTCTCAGTGGGGTCAAGTTGGGGGACTTTTGCAATCATGATCCCAATTGCAATCCCAATTGCAACAACGCTCGATCTGTCGGTACCTTTGCTGCTCGCAGCTGCTATTTCGGGGGGTATCTTTGGTGATCATGCTTCGCCGATTAGCGACACCACAGTGGTGGCTTCGATGGCCTCAGCAACGGACCACATTGATCATGTAAGAACGCAATTGCCGTATGCGCTTACGGCCGGTGGTTTAGCAGCCGTCGGGTTTATACTGCTTAGTCTCTGGATTTAAGATAAAGATCCAAAACAGCTTGTGCCAGCGGTTGCACGTCGGGTTCGGCCCGGTTGGTCAGCACTATGATGGTCAGCTGCTCATCGGGAAAACGAGCAATAAAGTTGCGAAAGCCGCTGGTGCTGCCGCTGTGATGATACCTTCGATGCCCCTTGTAGGTATCGATCCGCCATCCAAAGCCATAGTTTTCTAGCTGGGGGGTCAGCGCCTTCTGCATGAGATTCGCAGAGATCAGTTCAGCACCATAATTGACGTTGTGCCAATGGCTGAGATCTGCAAGTGAGGAATACACACCGCCATCACCGAGAACCGCGCTGAAAAGGGATTGATCGCAGGGTCTTACCTCGCCGTTGGCAACGGTGTAGCCGAAGGCACGCTCAGAGACAGTGTTTACCCCATCGATGTAGGCAAGCGTTCGGTCCAGCCCACTGGTTTGAAAGATTCGTTGCTTGAGAAATTCATGGAAAGGATTTCCGGAGACCTGTTCAACGATCATTGCCAGGACGGCATAACCAGAATTACTATAGCGATAAGCGGTCCCCGGCGGGAAGTAAGTTCTCGTCTGTTGCCGCATCAACTGCAAGACGTCTTTATCATGCACCTGATGTTTAGCGTTCGTGGCTGCAAGGGCTTCGTAGTCAAGTAACCCGGAGCGATGTTGCAGTAAGTGTACGATGGTAATGTGCTCGCCATAGGCCGGGAAATCCATGAAGATCTCGGAGAGTGCTGAATTGAGACGAATCTTGCCCTCATCAACCAGCATCAGGATTGCCAGTGCAGTGAAATGTTTGCTGATAGATGCCAGGCGGAAATTAGTCTGATCGTTAATTGCAGTCCTTGATTCAATATTTGCCTGTCCGTAAGTCCGCTTCAGGATTGGCTTTGACCCTTTTATGACAAGAACTGCTGCTCCCGGCCTGTTACCGCTGTAGTGGGCAAAGATCGCATCTATTTTTGATATGGGCGTTAAATTACAGCCTGACAGGCAGCAGCAGAAGGCTAGAATTAACAGCTTTATCTGGTTTTTCATGGCAGTGTTCCTTCGAAGCAGTAAGCGAAGGGTCCCGTCATAATGGCTCTCTGATCTTCGCTTATTTCAATTTCGACTGATCCGCCGGGCATTTTTACGGTGCAGGGCGCCTTGCGCTTAAGCAGCAATTGAGCCTGCGCAGCGAAGACCGCGGCACTGGCGCCGCTGCCGCAGGCCATGGTGAGTCCAGCGCCCCGTTCATAGACCTTCAAGGTGAGTCCGGTGCGGGAAGTGATGCTGGCAACACCCACATTGACGCTTTCTGGAAAGTAACGATTCCGTTGGATCTTTGGAGCCAGACGCTCTAATTGGATGGTCTGTGGATCTGCAACAAAAAATACAATATGTGGATTACCGAGATCGACTGCAAAGCCATTATTGAGTGGGCCCTCAGAGATTGAGGCCAGCAGATCGGCATCGCGATGCGGTTGGATCTGGCCTAGGTCGCATCGGATGTGCATGGAGTCAGTGCGCTCACAATGTAGTAGGCCGACGACGGTTTCAAGTGTTATGGATGCTTTCCCAGTGGTTTCCATGAGTAGGCCGGCAACGCAGCGGGTGGCGTTACCGCAGGTCTGGGCTTCCTGTCCATCGACGTTATAGAGGCGCATAAATGCATCAGCAACCTCGGATGGTTCTATGACTACCAGTTGATCCGCACCGATTCCGATGTGCCCATCGCAGATTCGGATTATGTCGTCCTTCGCAGGGTGATAAGGTTTCTCACGACCATCGACAATCACGAAGTGATTCTGCAATCCTTGCATTTTGATGAAAGAACGCTTGGAGGTGTTGTGAGCAGACTGCATCAGAAGTCAAACGGAACATTGGCTGGGTGTTCAAGGCTCGCAGGTTTGATTACTCGATGTCAAGACATCGTTGCAGGCCAGTGGGTAAGCCGCTCGCGCTACTCAGCTTTCACCTCCGGGCATCACTTGTCTGTGTACAGAGCATCAGGGTCAGGGTTCTACAACATTGAAGCCGACGGTAAAAGTGTCCAGATTGCCGAATATGCTGGCTAGTGATTCGATATCCCCGGATATTTTCAGGTTTCCGTTTTGCAGTTCATCCTGAAGGGTCGTTGACTGGGTAACGATGTCGATAAGTCCCGTTCGGGTTAATGACAGGGATACAGCTGCCTGGGGATCCGCTGATCCTTTGATATATGAAAGTGTTCGGTTAGATAGACACATCCGCCAGGTTTCATCGATGTCTGTAAATGTCCAGTTGATGGCAATTTTCAGTCCAGCGACCGTTTCGGACTTTAATCGAATGGAAATAGTATCAAAGACCTGTTCAACGGTCATCGCATTGAGCAGGCCTTTAGCCCTGATAGGCCCTCCGCCGAGAGCTGGCGGGCCCTGGCGCAATTCCTGGGCGCCATTTAAATAGGCATTTCGAAAGGTGGATGACTCGGCCTGATATCCCAGCTGCTCCAGGGCATCTGCTTGTAGGTCCCGGGCGGCCTGATTATCGGGGTCAGCAAATACAAGGTGATTAACCACTTCTGTGACCCAGCGATAATCGCCCTTTGCATAAGCCTGGCGCGCATTGGCCAGGAGCGCGTCTGCTCCTCCAGCGAGATCAACGTATCGCTTGCCGGCGTCGACGGGAGGATGCCTGTGCAGATTAGACGGGTTCCCGTCATACCAGCTGAGGTATCGTTGGTATACCGCCTTGGCATTGTGGACCAGGTCTCCGTAGTATCCACGAGTGTGATCATTGGCCAGGAACTCTTCTGGTAGTTGTAGAGTCTCCGCAATTTCAGTTGCCACGTAACCATGATTGGCATATCGCATTGATTGGTCATGCATCCACTTGTAAAGATCTCGCTGGTTGGATAGAAAACCCCTGACATCTTCGTTTCCCCAGCGAGGCCAGTGATGTGAGGTAAACATTAATTCTGTTTCAGAACCGAATAAGTCAATAGCTTCGTTGATATATTTCGACCAGTTCAGAGCATTGCGAACCAGTGCGCCTCGAATGGGTATTAAATTGTGCATGGTGTGATTGCAGTTTTCAGCCATGCATAACGCCTTTAAGTCAGGAAAAAAGAAATTCATCTCGGCGGGTGCTTCGGTTTCCGGTGTGAGTTGAAAGATGATCCTGATACCGTCAAGAATCATTTCTTCACCTGTTGTGGTGATGTCATGGGTGGGAGCTATTAGTCCCGGTGGTGAATAGGGTACGCTTGTGCCCAGGCCACAGTCGACGTGAGCGCAGGGATGCGCAGGTAGCAATTGACCGAATTGAAAGAGTGCTCTGCGCCCCATGGCGGGCCCAGCTATGACGTTTTCACTAACAACTTCCCTGAGAAAGTGTTCAGGCGCTACTATCACGCATTTACCATGGTCAACTTCGTCCTGGGAGGTCACTCCCCAGACGCCCCCAAAGTGATCGGCATGAGAGTGGGTGTAGATGACTGCTTTTATGGGTCGATGGCCCAGCTGGTCTGTAATAAGTTCATAGCTGGCACGTGCTGTTGCTTCTGTTGTCAGTGGATCGATTACTAACCAGCCCTGGTCTCCACGGATGAATGTGATATTTGAAATATCGTACCCACGGACCTGCCAGACACCTTCCATTACCTGAAACAAGCCGTGATGATGGTTCAGTTGAGCGTGCCGCCACAGGCTCGGATGTACCGTATCCGGTGCTTTGTTGCTAGGGTCGAGGAATTCATAGTCGTTCACATTAATGATCGCTCTGCCATTGCGATCCTTGATTATTCCCGTTGGGTGATGGGCAATAAATCCTCTCGAAACCCGTTCAAAGTCGCCAGCGTCCTGGGGTACTGTAGCTTTGGAATTATTAAGCTTGGTATGTTCGGTAGCACTATTGTAATTGGATGCCATAACGCATTCACTGTTGTTTTGGGTTGAGGATATTGCTCATTGAAACATATTAGCCGCTGCTGGTATCGCCATTTTGGCGTTTCTTTTCTGCACAAGAGCGCTAGATAAACCCTGAAAACAGTGCTGATTGGCCCTGAACGTTAGCTTGGTGCGCTAGGCGCTGCCTTCGGCCTGTTTTGAAACGTTCTGGCGCGAATCGTAAAACGCTTCGCTGTTGTTGACTGAAGCCTTATTGCGGGTGGGTTAGATAGTTGCAACGGGGCAAGCGCCTGAGGGGCTTGAACAGCTGCCTTGCCGGCTGCGCGCAGCGATTGGAAAATGGTCGTGACCAGAAAATCCTGTAACCGGGGGGGGGTAAGCCAAGACCGATAAGTAGACGGCAAAGCCAGGGTCAGGCGGGTACTCAAGGTTTGTTTGTCGTTAATAGTCGCCCACGACAGGGTGATTTAGTGGAAAACGGATTGAATGAATACGGCGACAATCAGCAAGGGACACAGGAATTTCGCATACCATGGCCAGATTTTCCAGAACAAGGATGACTCAGCATCGGGGAAACCTTGCTGGATTTCTTGTAGAGCGGAATTTCGGCTCCACAGCCAGGTGACGAAAATGCAAAAAAACAGACTGACCAAGGGCACACTGTATTGGGTCGTCAATGTGATAACAAAGTCAAATAGCGGGTCAAACTGGCCAATGATTGCAGCCGAAAAGAGGAAGACGATAAATCCGGCGGAACTCGCTGCCGCTGGCCTGGAAACCGACGTTTTCTCGACAAGCAGTGATACCGGCACTTCCAGCATCGATATCGATGAAGTCAGTGCAGTAATGGACATGAGGGCAAAGAACGCGAGTCCTACCAGTAAGCCAACTGCACCCATCGATTCAAACAGCGGCGGGAAAACGACAAATGCGATATCCGGACCGGCAATCATGCTCCCGTCTGCGGAGAACACGCTCAGGCCTTTGTGTTGGGCTACAGCAATTGCGGGTACGATCAGTAATCCCGCTAGGAAAGCAATACTACTATCGAACAAAGTGACCAGGGCGCCAACGCTGGGTAAATTTTCATCACGGCTTAGATACGAGCCATAGATCAACATTGCACCGACACCAAGAGAAAGAGAAAAGAAGGCTTGACCCAGCGCTGAAATAATCAGGCCAGGATCGGTCAGTCTTGAAAAATCCGGTACCAGGTAGATTGCAAGACCATCGCTGGCACCCGGTAAAGTTAGGACATGAGCGGTCATGGCAACTAGCAATACGAGAAACAGTGGCATCAAAATCTTCGATGAACGCTCGATGCCTGCCTCGACACCAAAGGCGACGATGACAACCGTGAGGAAATAAAACAGTCCTGTGAATATCAGGTTCCTCAAGATACTGTCATCGATCAGCCAGGGTGCCGATACCGCGAACAGGTCGAGAACTGCTGCGGTGAGGAAGGCCAGTAACCAACCGGCAACGATGGCATAGAAGCTCAGAATCAGGCTTGCAACAATGATAGACGCAATACCGATAACATAAGCAAACGTTCTGCCTGCACCGTCGGCTTGTAACTTGTGCAGGGCGGTGACCACATTGGCGCCAGCAAACCGGCCAATGATCAGCTCAGCCATCAACGCAGGATATGCCAGTCCAAAGGCAAGCACGACGTAAACAATAACAAAAGCGCCACCGCCGTTACTGACCACCTGGGTTGGAAAACCCCAGACATTACCTAAACCCACCGCAGAACCCGCCGCGGCGAGTACAAAGCCGGATCGTGATGAAAACTGCCCTCGTGCTGTGCTCACGAGTCTGCCTCGATACCCTCATTATACGGACCGAACCCGCAACTCTTTGAGACCCTGCGGCAAGCCGCTTTGAGTCGTTTAACGGGCTGGCCGTCGAAGTCATCGTCCAGGCGTTCGATGGGCCCCATGACTGTAATCGCGCAGATAATGCTCTGGGAGTGATCGAATACGGGCGCCGATATGGCAGTAAAGTCAGAAAGAAGACCGCCTCGGCATCGACTGATACCTTTATCGACTACGTCTCTGAGCAGGGCCCTTACACTGGCCATGGTCACCCGTCCTTGGAAATCACGGGACAAGCTGGTCGGACTGCTGTATTCAAGTTCCCTGATGAGGTAAGGCTCGACAATACTGAACGGAAGATGCGCTGCAAAGTTTCGACCAAGGGCGGAATTTATTACCGGCAGGACACTGCCTATTCGCAGGTCAAAAATTGCCTGACAGTAGGCACCATCGACACGATTTAAAATGGTTGGCCCTCGATTGCCCCAGACACCGAGAAACGCAGTCTGTCCTATTTCGTCAGCGAGCTCTACCATAATCGGTTTTGCAAAAGAAAAGACATCATGGGCTTCCAAATAACTCAGGCCGAGTTTGAGTGTTAGCGAACCGAGCTGGTAGCCGCCGGTAATTGCATTTTGCGTTGTCATCCCAATCGAGCAAAAGCTCACCAGATACGAATGAACTTTGCTCGGTGACAACCCAGTTATTTCAGAGATTTCCTTTAGCATCAGCTCTCTGTTCGAGGCGACCATCACTTCAAGAATCGAGTAGCCCACCAGTATGGATTGCACACCATTTTTAAGGGGTACCGGCTTTGTTGGCTTGTTGTCAAAATTCATAGGTTCGTCGTTTCCCGTCGACCTCGTTATTACTTAATGTGTATTTAGTGCTAACTGTCGCCATTTCATCCAGGCCCGGTCTTTTTCTGTACCGGACAGGCAGTAGGCGCTGCTATATGGGGTCCCATAATGTTGCCGCTTTTGCGATGTTTGCCAGCGAGGTCTTCTGGGTGCGCGCAGACGACCTCGCTGGAACGAAAAGCAAAAATTCCTGGGGGAATTCATTGCCCGTGGCCTTATCAGGGTTGTTATCTGCATTTCCATTGAGTTACCGGAACAAGGCAGGACCGGACCAATGCTGTTAGAAGATGAATAAATAATCTTGGCTGTTTTCATTTTTATGTTCAGGCTGCGACGACGGGGTTTCGTAATGTGCCAATGCCTTCCACCGTGGTTTCAACGACATCCCCCGGCCACATAAATTCCTGGGGATCGCGGCCAGCGCCGACACCGGCGGGCGTCCCGGTGGCAATGATATCTCCAGGCTCCAGGATCATTCCCTGACTGATATCCTCGATCAACTCGTTGATATTGAATAACATGAATTCAGTGGTCGAATTTTGCTTCTCAACACCATTCACGGAACACGTGATACGAAGATTCTGAGGATTTGGGATTTCGGCCGTTGTCACGATGCAGGGCCCCATCGGTGCGAAAGTGTACTGTCCCTTGGAGACCACCCATTGACCACTGCGCCTGCAATCGCGCGCGCTGATGTCATTGATAACCGTGTAACCAAACACATGCGACAGGGCATCTTGTTTGGAGACTCGATAGGCCCTGGTGCCGATAACTACAGCCAATTCCGCTTCCCAGTCCAACTGCTGGGTAATGTCTCTGTTATGCAGGATTGGGTCGCCGTTTGCGATAACAGCGGTGGGTGGTTTGGTGAATATCACTGGTTGGGTGGGCAGCTCTTCTGACGTATCCAGGGCTCGAGCGGACTCCGCTACATGCTCAGTGTAATTGAGTCCGATGCCGAAGATGTTCTTTCTTGGCCTCGGGATCGGCGCGAGAAGTCTGGCATTGGAAAGCGGTACGGACGTGCCTACTAGATGGCGACGATCAACATCGCCGAGAAGATCGGTCAGCACATCGACCGCCACGGGTCCCTGGTCTATGAACTCGAGCATTGTGTTGGGGAAAGGAACCTGAGTGCGTTCACCGAATTTTTCTATGTCAATAATGAGTTGATCGGTGATCACGCCCAGCCGGGCGGCATCTTCATTTAATCGATAGGTAACGAGTTTCATTTTAGCTATCCGGGTTGGTTATGGGGTGATTCGGTCACGACTTGAGTGCCTGGTAAGAGTTGTTAGTTTGCAGCGCCTCCTCGATGAATACACCCAGTGCTTCCATGACCGGGAAATCATTGAATGTGAACAGAAACGCTTGGTCGCTGCTCGAGAGATTGACGTGTTCGTGCCATACCCAGGAGGGGACACAGAAAATATCGTGCTCCTGCCAATCGAAGCGCTTGCCCCCGATGACAGAATATCCCTCGCCGCCGGCGCAGTTATACATGACGTTGCCGGTGTGCCGGTGCGCTTTGCAATGTTGCCCAGGTGCTAGCATCTGCATCTGCGCACCCATGGTCTGCATTGCCCATCCACCGGTTACAGGATTGGAGAATTTGACGATCTGGCCGTCGTAGGGCGAACCTGTTTCGCATTGTGCCAGGTTAAACAATGCATCCTGGGTCTCTTTCCAACGATAGATCATCATGGGTG
>JAPKEK010000605.1 GCA_028822125.1 Pseudomonadales bacterium
CGTTGTTCCAGCTCAGGGTGGTGATACTGCCTGGGCTGATATGCGTGCGGCTTATGATGCTTTACCTGCATCACAGAAAGAGGAGATAGACGGATTGAAGGCCTACCATTCGCTTCACTACAGTCAGAAAAGAGCGGGATTCGCGCCATCTGCAAATGGCAGCTACATAGGCTATGGATTTAATGACCAGGAGCCACCGTTGCGTCCTCTGGTAAAGATCCTCCCTGAAACAGGCAGGCCGAACCTGGTGATAGGCCGGCATGCATACGGCATTGCGGGGTTGTCTGCTGAAGCATCAGAAAAGCTGCTTACTGATCTGCTTGAGTTTTCCTGTCAGATACCCAGGGTCTATCAACACCAATGGCAGGTTGGAGACGCAGTGCTCTGGGACAATCGTTGCCTGATGCACCGAGCCTGTTCCTGGGATCTGCGCGAAGCCAGAGTGATGTATCACACGCGGATAGCAGGAAATCCTGCCACTGAATTTGCTGCAACGGTGTAGTAAGCGGCTTTACCCCTGCTTTATGCGCTGAGCGGGTAAAGGCTTTATCAATATGCTAGGTCGCGCTGCGTGATCGGCTGCGCAGAGTCACCGTAAACAGAGCCAAGCCCGATAATACGGTGATCACACTTAATACAGCCAGGGCTTGGACCAATAGATGATTGAAATTGTCCCTGTTCTCATAGTCCATGATATGTAACGCCCACAGGAGATCAAACCAGCGCCAGGCATTGGTACGAACCGCCTGTAAATTGCCAGACCCTGCGCCAACGTAAAAGTGAGCATCTTCTTCTTCGATCTTGACCTGCCAGGCCGGAAGTTCGCGACCGCGATATTCGCTGTCTGGTGCCACCGACTGAATCAGTTTGATATCAGCAATGGTGCCAGTGGTTCCTGCTCGCACTATCTCAAGGGCCTGTTGCTTTGATATAGCGTTGAGTTTCTCCCCGGTCAGGGCATCGAGGCGAAGCGAGCCAATAAGGTAAACGGGGTTGCCTTTTGAATGCGACAGGCGTATTTCCTGGCTCGTTTTGTCTTGCAGATCAGGATGTAATTTGAGTACCTGGTCGGGGGACATCCATTGATGTTTGCTAACAGGAATTGCTGGTTGGGCCTTACGTAGGTGGTCTCCATGGATCTCCTCAATGGGCAAGAGGGTGAAATAAAGCCCGCTGACTGTCCACAGCAGAAGTTGAATACCAGCGACTACGCCGAGCCAACGGTGCATTTGTCTGAGGATGTTCTTATTTAAGAGGTTCATGGTGTCTGTTCTCTGGGTTAGATGGGCGGTCGGTAGTACACAGCAATCGCCGGGATGGATAATAACGGATCCGTTAGACAAATATACAGGTTGCCCGTAACTCGATGGAGGATCGCGCCGGATTACCCAGGGGGACGTCTGGGTCAGCGAAGGCGGAATGAGGTGTCCAGTACGGTTTCTCGGAACCGAGCAGTTGCGAATCGTAAGTTCTGAAAACAATTATTTCTTCATCGTTCATTTCTGAATAGGTGTGCCACAGGTGTTGGCTGGGTGACAGGGGTGCCTCGACCCCCAAAGTCTCGAAATCAAACCCACCACCCGCGTAATCAGTCACCGGGATGGCTCTAACATTTGTTTTTGGAATTGTTCGAGCATCACAGAAGGCGATGGGGAGGTCCATTTTTAATGGTCCTAAATTACGCCAGAATTGGATAATGACCAGCCGGCTGGCATTATTTATCGTGGCCGCAGTTAAACCGGTGCCACTGAGTTCCTGTTGGGCTAGCGCATTATCGGCTTGCTGATAGCGATCCTTGATCAGAGTACCATAGCTATCTGCAAAATCTGAATGGACAAAAGTGATGGGAGCCAGGTCTGAGTGTAGTCTAGCCTGCTCTGGGTTCCGCCTGATATGACCGGAAACCAGCGCATAGTCACAGCCGGTTAACTTTTTGGCCAGTTGGCGGATTTCGGGGTAATGGGCATTTTCGACTTCAGAATCTGACGCCCAATCCTGCACCGAAGAAACATGACGCTGCAATTCAAAGCCCCTTTCCTGCCAGTTTTCCTGCTTTAGAATCCTGCTATTGTGTATCGATACCGATACCGCCATGGTCTCGTTGCTATTGGGGCGCAGATAGTTCATATCCGCTCTGAAAGTGGCATTGTTCAAGGTATGGGCTCAGATTAAAGTATATAAAATACCCCCTGTCGAAAGCGACTGCAAATGCGAGGGCAGTCCAGGGCGGTAATGTGTTAATACCCGACCGAGCGGATAAGCGTGCGGGTCTCCTGTCCCACAGTTTCTGGCGGGCAGCCATAGGGCAGTTTTGAGCTACT
>JAPKEK010000606.1 GCA_028822125.1 Pseudomonadales bacterium
CATAAACAGGACCAAAGCGGTCGAAGTCAGTATCCAAGCTGTATTACCGGAATCGAGATCCTCACCCGCCAGAACGGTCTGTGAAAAAAATAAAGCCATCAGCCCCATGGAATAGAAAAATACACGCATAAACAAACCTTACCTGATCAATTATCTGCCTGCCCATAAAGCCGGCAGTGTTCATCAATAAGTCTACCTAGGCCTACCCATTTCCACAATACAAACGCCCTGGCCCACGCGCTGTACTGGAAAAACAAGCGGACATAGATGACAATGCCCGCAAATGACGGCTTTGTCTGCGCATAGCCAAACAAATCAGTTTGATGGTAGCGACCTCTAACGATACCCGGTCAGTCAGGAGCTCTCTTGAAATGGCCAGCCAGCGCCCTCAAATAGGGAGCAATCCAATACCCAGGAGCTTAATGGGAACGATCACGATCAGGCGTGGTCTATAGCCAGCAACTGGATGTTTTACTAAAAGAACCTGAACCTGAACGTGAGTAATTTGATATGCAGCACCTTGAACCGATCCTAGCTCTAAGAAGATGGCTGGCAGACCAGATTATTGGTCAGGAAGTCCTGGTAGACCGCCTGTTGATGGCGTTGCTATCAGACGGCCACCTTCTGGTCGAAGGGGCGCCCGGTTTGGCCAAAACTAAAGCAATAAAAACACTGGCCACTGGCATAGAGGGGAACTTTCAGCGCATCCAGTTCACCCCGGACCTACTACCTTCCGATATCACCGGTACCGAGATTTATCGCGCACAGGAAGGCACCTTTATCTTTCAAGAGGGTCCGATCTTTCACAATCTGATTCTTGCTGACGAAATTAATCGTGCACCAGCAAAGGTTCAATCCGCGCTGCTTGAGGCCATGGGCGAAAGACAAGTCAGCCACGGTAGGCAGACCATGGCCTTACCGCCGCTGTTCCTGGTCATGGCCACGCAAAATCCGATTGAACAGGAAGGCACCTACCCCTTGCCTGAGGCGCAACTCGATCGCTTCCTCATGCATGTGCAGATTGATTATCCAGACTCGGCATCTGAACACGCCATCCTTAAACTGGTCCGCAACGAAGCGAAGCAAAAACTTTCCGATCCAATAAAGCCGGTAGAACCCATCACACAGCAGAATATCTTCGCCGCCCGCCAGGAAGTGCTGTCGCTGCATATGGAACCGGTGGTTGAAAATTATATAGTGCAGTTGACCATGGCTACCCGCAAACCTGAAATATTTGGCGAGGATCTGGCGAACTGGCTCGATTACGGTGCCTCACCAAGGGCAACCATTTCCCTTGATCTGTGTGCTCGGTCCCATGCTTACCTCAATGGTAAAGATTTCGTCAGCCCAGATGATGTTCAGGCTGTAGCAACCGATGTCTTCAGGCACCGCATTGTGGTCAGTTTCGAAGCAGAAGCAATGGGTATTGATGCTGAACAGGTGATGCTGGCCCTGCTAGACCGTGTCGCAACCGCCTGATTCGATAGCCATGCCCGCTAACAACTCCAAAGATCTCAGCCTTGGTCCCTATACCCATGTGAAGGATCTGATTGACCTTCGCTATGAAGCAGGCAAGGTTGACCTGATGTCATTGGCAAAAGCATCCAATCCCCTGTCCGGCCAGCTTCGATCAAAATTCCAAGGCCGTGGCATCGATTTCTCTGAAGTTCGGGTTTATCAGCCCGGGGACGACGTTCGAACTATTGACTGGCGGGTCACAGCACGAACCCAGGTAGCCCACACTAAATTATTTCAGGAAGAAAAAGAACGCCCCGTGCTCATTGTTGTTGATCAATCAGCCCACATGTTTTTTGGTTCACGACGGCGTTTTAAATCAGTAGCAGCGGCAAGAATTGCGGCCTTACTGGCCTGGTCTGGCTTGGAACAGGGCGACAGAATTGGCGGCATCGTTTTCAGCGATGAGGAGCACAGAGAAATCAGACCGCGTAGAAGTCGACACTCGGTTCTTCGTCTTATCCATGAAATAGACCAGTTCAATCACCAGCTCGAAGTTTCCAGCCCGACCCTTAACACCGATGCATTGGCGCAGGCATTAACTAATGCACGACGGGTGTGTAAACACGGCAGCAGCATTATATTAATCAGTGATTTTACTCGAATGAATGACCAGGCACTGCTTTACCTGCAACAGCTGACAAGGTACAACGACGTTATCGGCATCGTCATCTCCGATCCGCTTGAACAGCAGCTGCCAGCACCTGACCTGTATACCGTCACAGACGGTGAACAAAAACTCCCCATCAACACAGCTTCGGCATCGATAAGGCATGAGTACCAGGCCCATTATAAAAATCGGCGCG
>JAPKEK010000607.1 GCA_028822125.1 Pseudomonadales bacterium
AGACAGCACCACTGGTGGATTTCTATAATCAGCTGGCAAATGAGAATGACGATACCCGCTATGCCGTGGTTGCCGGAACCGGTCCAACGGAGGAAATCAGAGATAGAATTTTTGCGGTGATTGATGCGCTTTAACGCGGCTCAGCTGTTACTGTGCTGAAGGAAAAATAAGCTGGCTTGAGGTAGCGAAAACTGTGCACATGGGTTTTTCTATACTGGCCCTGCAGAGGCCAGTTTTATAGGCGTTATTGCTGATCAGGGATTAATTGATTTTGTTGCGCAGGACCCTGGTCTCGGCTATTGGCAGGCGGGCGAGAGCAATTCTGTACTGAAGCTGCGCTGTGGCAGCCGGGCCCGGCAAGAATCGCCGTCGATAAGGGCTTGTGTTGTGAGGGGCTTTAACTTAAAGATCAGAATATCGATTGATGTTTTTGAACACAGAAGGATCGTCTGACCAGGTAATTTCATTCAGGTTGAGGGTGTTGAGCCACTGATGTACTGCCCGTTGATTGTTTTCAAGGAATGCGGGTATAGAATCCAGGACCGCGCTTTCGCAAACGAATATGCCGCATTGGATAGCCTGATTATCGCGAAATACCGCTGCGTTATATTTTCTGGTACTGCAGTGTAATTGTTGTTTCAACTGCTCTATTATTTTTGCAGAGATATTTGGCATATCGCACGAGAGAACAATTGTATAAGGTGTTTTAATGTGCGGTGCGCAGGAAATGAGGCCTGCCAGGGGGCCGGGGAAGTCAGCAAGTTTGTCTGGGTATACTGTTAGGCCCAGGGCTCTGTATGCGTGCCGGTTTCGATTGGCACTCACTAGAATCTGTTCGCATTGAGTCTCCGCCACGGACAGGGCGTAGCGGATAAGAGACTGCCCTTTGTATATGACAAGGCCCTTGTCTGCACCGCTCATTCTAGAGGCCTTACCGCCCGCGAGAATGACGGTGGTGTATAAATTCGCATCCATTATAAATTTGTAGGCTATGGGTTAATCCAGTAAGGATAGAGACCTGAGTACAGAAGTAAAGTGGTTCAAATAATGCCGGATCTTGCCGATAAATATTTTTCAGTGTCAGGATACCTTTGCGGTGAACTGGATGCTTTTTCGTATAGACCTTGTCAGCTGGAGTTAGCGCGAGTTATTGACGGCTTGCTTGGCAGTCACGACAATGCCCTCCTGGAAGCGGGAACCGGTACGGGAAAGACACTTGCTTATCTTATTCCAATTCTGGAGAACGGTGGACGAACTATTATTTCTACCGGTACGCGAGCACTTCAGGATCAGCTTTATGAGAAGGATCTACCGTTAGCCATTAGCCTCACCGGAATCAGTAAGCGAGTGGCTGTCCTCAAAGGCAGGTCGAATTACCTTTGTCCCTACCGGCTTAACAGAAATATAATAGAAGAAAATAACCTCAAAAATAAAAGCCTTATGGCAGAACTCAATCAGGTTCAATCATGGTCGCTGCGGACTAAAAGCGGAGACCTGAACGAGCTGTCTGATTTTTCTGAGAAGCCGGCGCTTTTGTCTTTAATAACCAGTACCAGGGCAAGTTGCCTGGTCCAAGGCTGTCCGTCCTTTAATAGCTGTCCGGTATACCGGTCACGAGAAAGGGCCATGGAAGCCGATATCGTTGTGGTCAACCACCATATACTATGGGCGGATCTTGCCCTGAAGGACGACCAGCTGGGTCAACTGCTACCGCTGGCCAGTCATATCATTGTTGATGAAGCTCACCAGGTGCCCGATGTCGCGAGGTTTTTCTTCGGAAATCGTCTGAGCAGCGCACAGTTAACTGATCTGGGAAGAGATTTGGAGCGTGAACTGGACTGCCTTGGCGGAGATGATCCCGAATTAAAATCTGCCGTGCAACTGATGCTGCGAGCCACTCGATTGCTAAGGGATGAATTTCATGTCATGGCAACGCAATTGAAACCTCTGGAATGGATAAACGGTCCCGGCAGTGAGGTGATGGATGAATTGGAGGCGGCGCTTGCTCAATGTCTAAACGTATTGGCCCTGAGACTGGATAGAAGCGAGGTATTCCGGTTATGTTATACCCGGGCTAGCGATATTTCAGATCATCTAATGATCATTTCAGCAAATAGATCTTTACAGGGAGATGCTGCGCAATGGCTAGAGTTTGATGAAAACGGCTTTCAGTTCAACAGTATGCCCAGTAATCTCGGTGAGGTTCTAAAAGCCTGTTTCGAGAATTCAGCTGCACAGTGGCTTTTCATTTCTGCAACGCTTTCGGTTGATGGTTCATTTGAATTTGTAACTCTAGTGGAAGTGGTGAACAATTGTACA
>JAPKEK010000608.1 GCA_028822125.1 Pseudomonadales bacterium
CTAAATCAAATAAAACCTCGGTAAGATGAGGGGCCAGAGAGACCACTTTCTTTGCAGCGGCAGGCAGGGTAATCTCCTGCCCGAAATCATCTACTATCTTCAAAGCAGCAAGCCCAGCCATGGCGTAAAACATACTGGCCAGTGCCAATGCCCCTGGAACATTCCAGAATTTCATTGAACGGCTAATCAAAAATCGCAAAAATTGCTGCAAACCCTATCCAACCCATACACTGTCGATTGAGGAACTGTTCACTTTCGTCGAGGTAAGCAACCTGCTTGGCTTTAAATTCCTGCAATCCATCATAGTCCTCTCGAACAACACCACTATGATAAGCTCGAACTAGCCACTCGAGCGCAGCACCCTGAAAATCAAGCAAAGATTCGGACAAAACCTTCCAGCCAGCATTGAACTGACCAACAAACATCATAATCATAATATTGACCCTGGCTGATGGCCATTCAAGCCAGTACTGAACCTTCATTGGAAATGCGCGCGGCCTCTCCTCGAGAGGGCTCGAAGCCAGTCCATCGGATAACAACGAGTCAGAATCTGATTCCAGTTGATCACAGTAAATTCGATTAAACAGACATAAGATAGATCCGGCGGGTCCAAGCAGCAAACACCAGAACAGGTAAATGGTCACGTCCAGATGGAGTTGCCTGTGTACATCTGTTTGCAGCTCAGAAAATCCATTTTCCGCCGAGTTCAGGTCCTGCTCATCATCCAGCAGCCGCAACTCCTGATGCGCTTGATCAAACAGTACGGCGATATCAACCCTGTTAATACAGGCCATCAAGACCCCTGTGCAAACAAATAGATATAACAGTCCCAGCAAGGTATCAGAGATACTTTCGGCGATCAGCCAGACAATGACAGCGGGAACACCGACAGAAACTACATAAATTAATGCTTCCGATCCTGGCATTCGCCCTGATAGAGCCAGCCAGTCAGAGACGTTAATGGATCCTGAAAGAGGCAAAGGCCCGGACCAATAGCGCTGTAGTAAAACTAATATGGCGACAGCCAGGAATTCCAAAAGGAAACACCTCTTTCATCTAATAGTTACTTATCAGGGCCCTAGTGTGTCACGGAAAGCTTGCCATTTAAATCCAGGTCCTGGATCTGTTTTCCTGCCTGGGGCAATATCGCTATGGCCAACGATACATTCAACCCCAATTGTGTATTCTATCATTAAAGCCTTGCAGATGGCTGACAGCACCTGATACTGAACATCGGCGTACTCCGAATCATCGGTTCCTGCCAGTTCAATGCCAATGGAAAAATCATTACAAGCCGTTCTGCCCCTGAATTCTGAGCTACCGGCATGCCAGGCTCTGCGGTCAAACTCTACAAACTGGGTTGTCGCCCCATTGCGATCAATCAATAAATGGCTGGAAACCTTAACGCCAGCCAGGCCTTTAAGGTCAGGATGGCGACTGGGCTCAATCTGGCCGGTAAACAATTCTGAAACATATCGTGTTCCAAAGTGCCCTGCCGGTAAACTGATATTATGAATAACTATCAAACTCAATTCCGCACCGGGGCGCGCGTCCGCATGTGCAGATGCAACAAACTTTGCATTTACTAACTTGTGTGATCTGATCTCCACTATCAAAGTATGATCGCTGTCATGGGTATGGTGTTCGAGTATAAAACAAAGCTGAAGGGGAAATGAAGCCAATGTCGAGCTCACCGCGAATAGGCAAGGGTATGATGGCCGCTGGAATGATGCTGACACTGGCAGTCATTACCATGTGGTTTAATCGGGCAGAAGAAAAAAAGATGCATCCCAATCAGGAACTGGTGTCGGAAAGGACAGCGGGCCACACGCTGGTACGCCTCGATAGAAACCGCCAGGGACACTATCTCGCCAGAGGCGAAATCAACGGTAGCACCACTGATTTTCTCATCGATACGGGGGCAACCGATGTGGTTGTTCCACTGAGAATTGCCAAAAAACTGGAACTGAAACAGGGTAGAGGCGCTATAGCGGTTACGGCAAATGGCACAGTCAAGGTTTATCGGACTCGCATAAAAAGATTATCCATTGGTGATATTGTATTAGAAAATGTCGCTGCATCCATCAATCCCGGGATGCAGGGCCAGGCTGTGCTGTTAGGCATGAGCGCGCTTAGTCAGGTAGAATTTAGCCAATCTGGAAACGAATTACTGATCCGACAATACTATCCATCAACTCATGACGATTAATTTTTTTAACCTTATTACTGATACCGTAAAAACGGCTCTCGCAGAAGATGTTGGCAGCGGCGACATCACAGCCAGGCTGATTGCCGACCATCAACAGGCAAAAGCGAC
>JAPKEK010000609.1 GCA_028822125.1 Pseudomonadales bacterium
CAAGAAAATCATGTAGTACGGCTTTCACATCCTTTGTTTTCGGCGGGAGAGGTAAAATCTCAAGGAAACGCTCAATTTTTATGTTGCCTTCTGATCTTCTGTAATAGTAGATCTGTTTATTTCCCGGGCCATTTAGAACTTCATAAATTTGCTGTCGGCCCAATATATAAATTATCCCTTCAAGATTGATTAAACAAAACCGCCTCTGCACTTCTTGTAAACCTCACTCAGATTGTTTAGTCCAGAAGCGAGTATCGAAAGGGCGAGATCTGTATCAGAAGATGCGGAACCACCCATATTAACTACAAGTGTGGAAAGCCGCTGAAGCTTCACGTAATCACCTTTGCGAGGGAGCTTTTCGGCGGACTCATCGAAAATTTCCAAAAGCGCTCTGATTAATTCGCTCACTTCCTTTTCACGAGGTATATGCGGCCTCGTTGACGCTTTTGCATTACTCGATTTCCTGGGTGTCGAAGCTCTCCCGTTTAGTGTACTCAATCCTACCCAACAGTATTGCCACTGCAACTTCTCATTTTCGTTCCAAACTGATAAGGGGCCGTCCTGCAGACACATCTGGTCATCAAAGGTACGGCCACCCGCTGCCTCCACCGGTAATGAAGACAGATTTTTTTTGCGAAATTCTGCATTACAGCTCGCCGACCTTGTTGCGCTCTATCAGATCGAAATCTATTTCTGCACCGAGGCCCGGGCCCTGATGGGCATGGACGAGACCATTTTCGTCTACCTCTATGTCCTGAACTAGACCATGCTTTTGCACTTCATCAGGTAACAGAACTTCGAAGTACTCACAGTTTTTGACTGCCATGATCAGATGAAGGTTGGCGACATTATTCAGTGAATTACCGCCGTGATGGACCTCATAGTTCATCTGGAATGTTTCCGCCGTGTGAGCGGTTTTCAGGCATGGTGTCAGACCGCCCTTGATAGCAACGTCACCGCGCAAGTAGTCGGTTGCCTGCTGCATGATCCAGGGTGCATAGGCTGTCGGGCCGGTGCTTGGCATTTCAGTTGCCATGATAGGAATACGCAGGTCTTGTTTCAGCTTCACATAACCGTACAAATCATCATATGCCAGCGGATCTTCGTACCAGTAAAAGCCCAGCGCTTCGGCTACCTGTCCGACACGCAGGGCATCGGGATAGTCATATGACCAGGTTGAATCAAGCATGATGCGATAGTCATCACCGACCGCTCGGCGCACTGCCTCGCAGATTTTGATGTCCCAGGCCGCGATCGCTGGTGGGTGGATCTTATAGGCGTTCCATCCAGCTTCCATATAACGCACTGCTTGTTCAGCATATTCCTCGGTATTTTCGAATACAGCAGAACTTGCATAAGCAGGCACTGCGTCGCGATATGAACCCATTAAGCTGTGGATCGGTACACCTGCAGCTTTACCGGCGAGGTCCCACAAGGCGACGTCGATTGCACCAATAACGCGCATGATACCGCCCATTGCCCAGGTTGACATGCGCTGATAGATTCGCTCACGAGCTAGCGGGTCCTGGCCCACCAGCATTGGTTTGTATCTTTCTGCTATCAGCTTTGCGTCATTACCGAGGGAGCTCAGCGCGTTACCCATAAACGCATGTCCCTCAATCCCTTCATCAGTTAAGATTTTTACCAACGCCATGTGCGTTGAACGCGTGCCTGAGCTTTTTACGTTGAGGGTGTATCTGGTCGGAGGGATGTTATTCCATTCCCATACGGTCACTTTGACGTCGGTAATTTTCATTGCTGATTCCTTTTCGCCCCGGTTGTTGTTACTCGTCTGAAATTCGGCGGCCGTTCACTGCAACGACGCCGGGATAGTAGGCGCCTTCAAAAGTATCGCCGTGCAGACGACTTTCCTCTATAGGTATCTCTTATTTGTGAACCTTTCTAGAAGTATCTTTCAGAATAGCTATTAAACGAGATAAGTAGTAGAGCCATTGTTGTTATTTTCAACTAACTCATATAAGGGACGTCGTATGAATTGGGATGCACTGGGTGCGGTAGCACAATTATTAGGGGCTTTGGCAGTGTTTGTTACTGTTATTTATTTAACTATTCAGGTTGGTCAGAGCGAGAAAGTTCAAGAACAACAAAATGCACTTACTTCAGCAGTCATCATGCAATCTAGGACAGATACAGTGATGAGGTTTGTGGATGTAGTAACAAAGGATGACACCAATCTCAATGTTATTGCTAGGTATACAGAAAATCCTGAAGAATTGGATTTGGCAGCGATGCCACAAGGGGAAAGATTAAGGATTCGTTATCTAGCAACCTGTGCGAGAGCCTTGTTTG
>JAPKEK010000610.1 GCA_028822125.1 Pseudomonadales bacterium
AAGCGGATCTAAACATCCAGTTTTCATTTGTGGTCGGCGCCATGTTACAGACCATTTTTAACCGGTCTTTCTTTATGCATATTGGCGACGTGAATAAAGTGGAAATGTACGAGAAATTACTGGATTTCTGTGTAGCTGGATTTTCGAACAATGAATAGTGGGCTTGGCAACAGAGATAGTATGGCATGATAAATCTACGGCAAAAATTGCTGCCAATAGGCATCGTTATGGGTGGCTTCGGTATAGCTTCGATTCTGGTCATGACAGGCCCATCGATGCAATCGGTAGTGCCTGAATTCATTGCGCCGATCGTGAATACTCAGGTGGCAATGCCAGCAAAAATGCAGATGACAGTATTCACTCACGGCACGGTCAGACCACGTAGTCAGACTGATCTCATTGCCGAGGTTTCCGGTCGAGTGATATCGATATCGGATGAATTGGTCAGTGGTGGGTTCTTCAACAAAGGCCAGATATTGTTTTCTATTGACGCCCTGGATTATGAAGTGGCCCTTGAACAGGCAAAAGCGGGCCAGGCGCGAGCTGTCAGTGAATTGGCTAATGCCTCGAAAGCTTATGCTCGCCAGCAGAATCTGGCAAAGAGACGGTCCGCAAGTGAGTCGCAGCAGGATGATGCATTAAACAGACTGAGAGTTGCAGAGGCTTCTCTGCGTGAGACACGAGCACGTATTGCCAAGGCAGAGCGAGATGTGTCAAGGACCAGGGTAACTGCGCCGTACGATGGTCGAGTCCGGGCCGAGCAGCTGGATATAGGTCAGTTTGTTAATCGAGGTGCACCGGTCGCGACTATTTATGCGACTGATTTCGCTGAAGTCCGATTGCCCATTCACGACCAGGAGCTTGCCTTTTTGGATCTGCCACTGGCTAATTCAAAAAACGGTGTTGACGGCGGTGTAGTAACCAGGCTTAAAGCCCGTTTTGCAGGCAAAGACCATGAATGGCAAGGTGTTGTTGTTCGCACCGAAGGAGAGATTGACCCTAAGACTCGTATGATCCATTTGGTTGCCCGGGTTGCCGATCCGTATTCTATTGTTGATGGCAAGCCACCGCTTGCCGTTGGCCTTTTCGTTGAAGCTGAAATTATGGGCAGAGAGTTACCTGCTATTGTGGTCATACCCCGCCAGGCAGTCAGACCCGGTGATGAGGTCTTCATCGTAAACAGTCAGAGCCGACTGGAACTGCGCAAATTGGATATAGTAAAGCGTCTAGGTAATCAGCTGTTCGTTTCTGCAGGTCTTAATTCGGGTGATCTAATCTGTATTACCAGTCTGGATGATGCTATTCCCGGAATGCTAGTTCGGCTGGCGAATAATCCGGTAGTGAGTTCGTGAGCGGCGTTATTGACTGGTTTGCAAGAAACCATATTGCAGCTAATTTGCTGCTTTTCCTGCTTGTCTTTGTGGGTCTGGCAGGTCTGTATAACATGCCACAGAAAACGTTTCCAGACATCGATGTCCCTATTATTACAGTGTCAATACCTTATCTGGGTGCTGCGCCAGAGGAGGTTGAAGCCGGTGTTTGTATTCGGGTAGAAGAGGAATTAGATGGGATTGAGGGTATCAAGGAGCTTCGCTCAACCTCTAACGAAGGGCTTTGTTCGGTTTCCGTCGAACTGCGTGACGATGCCGATACCGCGAAAGCACTGGATGATGTCAAGAACAGAGTCGATGCCATCGATACTTTTCCTAGAGAAACGGAACAACCGATTATTAACCTGATGAGTTCTGTTCGCACGGTGATGGACATAGCCATAACCGGACCGAAGGATGAAAAAACACTGAAGGTAATCGGTCAGAGAGTACGTGATGAGATCGCGACATTACCTCATGTCACCCAGGTGTTGCTATCAAATACTCGGCCTTATGAGATTTCGATTGAGTTGTCAGAGGCTTCTTTAAGGCGCAATGGACTCAGTTTTGATTTGGTTGCAGAGATCATTCGGACCCGCTCTCTAGATTTACCAGGTGGTTCCATCAAAACCCGCGATGGCGAAATCCTGCTTCGAACCCAGGGGCAGGCATATTGGGGAAATGAGTTTGAAAACCTGGTATTGCTAAGTCGAGCCGACGGTTCCCGATTGTATCTGCGCGATGTTGCAACCGTTGTGGACGGCTTTAAAGATACCGATCAGATGTTGCGGTTTAATGGCATGCCGGCGGCCCTGATCAGAGTCTCTAGAATTGGCAATCAGGATATTATAAGAATTACACAGGAAGTTGAGGAGTATCTAAGAGATGCACCGGAGCGCTTACCGGCAGGATTAAACCTGACGATATGTAACGATAG
>JAPKEK010000611.1 GCA_028822125.1 Pseudomonadales bacterium
GACAGCCGTTGGATCAGTCTCTTGATCTGTCTTTTGATCCGTCTTTTGATCAAAGCAGGCTTCATCTACAGGTGACATGAAGGTCCTTGTGGTTTTATCCTTGTTTTGAGTTTCTGATTTTCCGAGCTGGGCTGCAAGTGACTTTATTCCAGCGTATATTAACGACCTTGTATTGGCTTGTTATCTCTGACAGTTCAGTTGGCATAACATTACTTTGGCTGAATTGTAAAAAAGCGAGCAAACCACAAAGGAGCGATTACGCATGGATATGACAGAGTTGCCTGGTGTAGAGATTGCCAGGCTCATCAAGAACCGGGAAATCAGTGCCACAGAAGTACTGGAAGCGACGCTATACCGCATTGACGAAGTAGACAGGTATTGTAATGCCTTCGTGAACCTGGATATACCATCTGCTCGGGCGCAGGCTAGACCGGCTGACCAGATGCTGGTGAGAGGCCCTGTCGGGAACCTGCCAGAACTTCATGGTGTGCCTTTTACTGTAAAGGATTGCATCGATACAGCAGGTATGCCTTCTACCTACGGTTCCAGGGCATTTGCAGATTGTTTTCCTGATTGGATGCAAAAGACAGATCGTTATTTTCCAGCATGGGTAGGGCATCCATGTCACCCCTTAACAGGATGCGTGGTCCTGCCTCTACGCCGTGTAAGGTTGCCACGATACTGGTAGATTCCTAGGATTTTCGTGTTTCAAGTCCTAAATCGGCTAGCTTGGCTATGACGCTGGCGGTGGTTACTGGCAGATGGTTACCGAGTGCCGGGTGCGCATGGATCTTGCGTCGAAGTTCGATAATTCTTGGCAAAATGGCTTTGGCTTCCAGCAGGGTGTTCATCGTCATATTCTGTTCCAAAGAGTAATTTAAGATTGTTGAATTTAGTATTGCGTGAAAGTGTGGTGATAACGCTGATCTTCTTTTACTTTCACAGAAAAGCGGGATCAGTGAATGAGGCTTATCTGAGTTAAGTGGTAGCCCTGTCTATGAGTTTTCAGAGCTTAGTTGTATGCTCATTGATATAACTGTGAAACAGGCGCGTAGTCAATGTCCAGACCTAATATTTTGATTTTTATGCCGGATCAACAACGCGCTGATACAGTGGGCTGCTTTGGCAATTCCGCTATTCAGACTCCTAACATTGATGCCCTGGCAGCCAGGGGGACGCGGTTCTCTAATGCCTGGGTTAACCATCCGGTATGCAGCCCTTCTCGAGTCAACATGATGACAGGTTGGTATCCCCATACACGTGGGCATCGATCCCTGACGCATCTGGTCCAACCGCATGAACCTAATTTACTTAAGTACCTGAAAGAGGGCGGTTATCAGGTTGCCTGGGCCGGTGCTCGCGGCGATGTTTTCGCACCCGGGGTGACCGAGGCTTCGACCCATTTCTGTGGCTGGACCACGAAGCCAGATCGTCGCGGTATGGGCCCGCAGTTTGCTGAGCAATCAGCCCTATATAATTCGTTTTATCATGGCAGACGCCCGGGCCCGGGCACCTGGATGGATTTCGACGAAGCATCGACCTGCACCGCCATTGACTGGTTGAATTCTAGACCTGAAGGACCCTGGTGCCTCTGGCTGCCATTAATATTCCCTCATCTGCCATTTGAGGTGGAAGACCCCTGGTATTCCATGTATCAATCAGTCGATCTGCCAGAACGGAGCAAGCACTATGGGGAAGGCAAGCCTTTGTTCCATGCGGCATTGCGTGACAAGTATGGTACTGAGCGACTCAGCGAAGATGAGTGGGCAGAAATAGGGCGGGTCTATTACGGGATGGTTTCCAGAGTAGACAGTCAGTTTGGGCGAGTGATGCGGGCACTTGAGAGCATCGGCGGACTCGATAATACCCTGGTTATATACCTGACCGACCATGGGGAGTATTTAGGTGATTTTGGCCTGATCGAAAAGTGGCCATCAGGGATGGATAGATGCTTGCTTCAGAACCCCCTCATCATTGCCGGGCCCGGCGTAAGAGAAGGTGTTACCGCGGCTACTTTTACCGAAATGGTGGATATTCTACCCACCCTTCTTGAGCAGGCGGAAATCGAGGTTGGCCATACACATTTCGGCCGTTCGCTCACGCCAGCTTTGTTGAATCCGCAGGCAATTGTCCGAGAGCAAGCTTTTTCTGAAGGCGGGTTTAGCCTCGATGAGCTGGGTTTATTAGAGATATCGAGTGGTGAATATGCCAATAAAGCCAATTTGCAGCATGAGCGGCCTGAATTGGTGGGTAAAGCTATTGCTTTGCGGGATCAGCAATATACTTTTGTGTACAGGTTATATGAG
>JAPKEK010000612.1 GCA_028822125.1 Pseudomonadales bacterium
CTAATTACCAAGCGGGACGAGGTCAAGAATCGAATTCAGGCACAGATTGATAGTTTTCTGAATGAAACGCTACGCGAGAAAGAGCTGATTGGTTCTCTGACAATCGCTAATATAGCGATTACCGATTTTAATTTTTCGACTGAATTTAACAGAGCGATTGAAGAGAAGGTGCGGGCTGAACAGGAAGCCCTGAAGGCCAAGAATGAGAAATTAAAGCGGGTCACTCAGGCAGAAGCCGCAGCAGCCGAAAAGACCCTGGCGGCTGATGCGATGGCCTATGAAATTGAAGTGCAATCTAAGGCCAGAGCGGATGCTATTGAAAGAGAGGCCAAAGCGCTGAAGGACAACCCACAGCTGATTCAATTGCGTATCGCAGAGAAGTGGAATGGCGTTCTGCCTCGATTCACGGGCAGTGACGCGATCCCACTACTTTCTATTGAAGGCATGAATTAACCACTTCTGATAAGCCGCAGAGGGTTACCAGGTTAGACCGGTTAATTGCGGCGTGGATGTCACAGGCCGATAGAGTTGTGTTCCTGGTTGAATTTATGGGTCCAATCATGGTTAAGCCTGATGCGGTAAAATCGGGTCTTCGCGCGGATCAGGTCAAAATTTTGTGGGGTAATAACTGCGCTGATAGATTAAATCTTTTCTAATAGAGCAGTATGCTAAAGGTATGCTTTGGTGTCGCTTATGGGTAAAAAGCCATCACTGTTTATGATGCTGTTCCTGTATTCAGGCTACATTCATGTGCCGGATGCGAGAGTATTAGTAAACTTGCCGAGGACTAGGAAGTGAAATGGATAGCTGCAACCTCCGGACTGGCAGGTCTTGGTATCAGACAGGGAGTTGAGTATGTATCCCGATTTAAAAAGTGTTGTAAGAATGAGGGCAGCCCTGTACCTATGGGCACTGGCCTTATTGGTGAGTTGTGGTGGTGGTTCTGGTTCTGGTCAGAGTTCTGATATGTCATCACCGCCTGTAACAACGGCACCGAAAACCGGCTTGCTGGTACCTTTCCAGTCTGATTCGGCGCTGTTGTCCTCTGTTCAGTCAAGCCTGAAACGTGAACTCTTGGAATCTCAGCAACGGCAGGTGATGTCTGGCGAGGTCAGCGCCTCAGATGCGGATACGGGAACGACGGGGAGTGGTTTTACTACCACTTACACCCAGGAAGTCAGTGTCGATGAGCATGATGTTGTTAAATATGATGGCAATCGGCTTTTTATTGCGCCGACCCGAAGTCTGTCCTGCTGTTTTATCGTTGATGATGCTCCCGCAGAAGGCGCGGTAGCCGATGCAGCCGCTGCTGAAGATGCGGTAGCCGCTAGCGTTGATCAGCGGTCTATCAGGATAATGACGACAAGCCCTGAAACGGCGGGTATAGAAGAAACGAGTAGGATTGCGCTCACTGATGAGCAGTCGGTAGAGGGTCTTTACCTGGATGAAGCTCGTTTAGTCACGATCACCAGCACGGCCTGGTGGGGAAGTTATGGGCGGTTTTTTGACGAGCTCACGACCTGGCAGGGGCAGACTGCAGGTCTTAATGTCTATGACACCGGCACGTCTGAGAATACCCTTGTGAGTCAGGTCGAAATAGAGGGCGTATTTATCACCAGCAAAAAAACGGCGGATGGAATTTATCTGATCAGTCGGCACATGCCGGATATTGCAGGACTGAATTATTACCCAGTAACAGAAGATGATCTGCTCGCTAACCAGGAAATTCTCGATGCTTTAACAATCGATGACTTGCTTCCAGACGTGAGGGTGGATGGCAGCTCAGTAAATGCTGTCGATTCCGATCAATGTTACCGTATCGATGCCGAACATGAGCTGGCACCCAGTGATCTGGGTTTTCCCTCCATCACCAGTGTGCTGTTGATTGATCCACAGCAGGGGGCTATTAAGGATGTATTGTGTTATGTGGAATCAACCAATGGTGTTTATATCTCTGGTAATGCGCTGTATCTGACTCAGTTACATGCTGTACAGGCTCTCACTGGAGATCAGGAGATGACTCTGGTTCATCGCTTTGACCTGGCAGATGGCCTTGACTATGCCGGGTCTGGTGAGGTCAGCGGAGGCCTGTTTCTGGGTGATAATAGAGACTTCAGAATCAGCGAATATAATAATAATCTGCGGCTGGTCACCAGTCGCTTTACAGGAGACGGTAATGACCTCTGGGAGCATCAGCTTTTTGTCCTGGGACTGTCTGCAGATGCGTCTGAATTAGAGATCATAGGTAAATTGCCCAATGCGGACAAAGCCACCGCCCTGGGCAAGGAAAACGAGGACCTC
>JAPKEK010000613.1 GCA_028822125.1 Pseudomonadales bacterium
TTATTATTGACCACAATACCCGCCAGCGCGACGATACCAATTCCCGTTAAAATGGTACTGAAGGTCTGATTAAAAGTGAGCAGACCAAGCAAAACACCCGCCGTTGACATCACCACTGCAGAGAGAATCATAAATGCCTGGTAAAAGCTGTTGAACTGCGTAACCAAAAGGACAAACATCAGAAGCAATGCCATAAGAAATGCAAAGCCAACGAAGCGCATGGATTCGTCTTGTTCTTCTGCCGCACCACGAAAGCTCACGCGCGTACCGCTAAAAACCTGTTGATCCATCCAGTTTTGGATTTCCGTGACCTTACTATCAGCAATAACGCCTGGTAGTACATTTGCCCTGATACTCATAACATAATTACCGTCGACTCTGACGATGGTGTCCAGTTTAGCTTTGGCTCTTGTCTCTACAAAATGGCTGGTTGGAACCGAGCCATTAGGCGAGGCTACGCGCAGTTGATCAAGCATATGCAAATTGCGTTCTGCCTTCGGGTATCGCAATCGAATTTCAACTTCCTCTACCGCGTCGTCGGGTCTGTATTCGCCAAGATATAGGCCATTGGTGATCAACTGCACCGCGCTACCCACTTCACTCACATTGACATTGAATTCGGCTGCCTTGGCACGATCTACAACCAGTTCCCACTCAATTCCCGGCAGCGCCCGAGTATCCTCAATATCACGCAGGTCTTGCTGTTGGTCAAGGTAAGCTCTTATCCGTTCGACCACGGGTTCAAGATTCATTCTCAATTTAGATGCGACCTGAATCTGAATGTCCTTGCCAACACTGGGGCCATATTCCTGCTCGGCGATTTCGGTATTAATACCAACCAGCTTATCCAGTCGAGAACGAGTAAGTTCGAGGATCTCCTGCGAGGTGGTGCCCAAATCACGGGCATTCTCGAAATCCATAAAAATCGATCCGATCATATCAACGGGCGCACTGCCACGACCAAAAATACTGACGCCCCCGCCTGTTCTGGTGCTGGTAAAATAAGTATCCACGCCATTCATAGGCATCAGCGCCTGCTCGGCCTCTAACACAAAATCACGTATTTCAGTTCTTGAAAAATTTCCCCTGGCACTGACATTGACCCGGCCATAGGTGGGCTCTGTATCCGTGAAGAAAATAAAACCGGCGCCATGCTCAGCATAGACCTTAAATATCACTATTAGGACCAGCAGCGTGCACAGAATCACGGTAATGGGGTATTTCAAAAGCCCATCTAAAAACTTTATATAGCGCCCAGTTAATCCGGACACATCCATGAGGTCGCCGTGCTCCAGTCTGCTGAGATGATCCCGCTGTGAGACTTCAACTGAACCGGCTTTACCCACCAGTGAGCCCAGCGTCGGCCCGAATATCAGGGCATAGAGCAGTGACCCTATGAGTACAGCAAATACCGTAATAGGCAGATACATCATGAACTGGCCGGAAACACCAGGCCAGTAGAATAACGGCAGGAATGCAGCTAAGGTCGTTGCCGTACTGGCAAGAACCGGCCAGAGCATTCTCTGAGCTGCAAGCAGATAGGCCTGCCTACGATGCATACCCTCTACCATTTTGCGATCGGCATATTCAACCACGACAATGGCACCATCGATCAGTATGCCCAGACCAAGCAACATGCCAAACATCACCATAAAATTGAAGGACAAACCCATCATCTGCAAAACCAGCAGACCAAACAAGAAAGAAACTGGTACAGCAGCGCCAACTAATAGGCCTGAACGAAGACCCAGAGTCGATACCACCAGAATCATCACCAGAGCCATCGCAGTGACGATATTGCCCTGCAGTTCAGTCACTTGCTGCTCGGCGAACGGCGCTTGATCCTGGCTGAATATGATACTGACCTCAGAGGGATAATCAGCAGTCAACTCTTTCACCAGCCGCCGCACCTTTTCGTTCATATCAATAATGTTCATACCCGGTCTACGCAGTACTTCGACCGTGATTGCCGGCACGCCGTTGACGCTAGTATAGCTCTGCCGGTCCTTAAAGGTGCGCCTGATCTTAGCTATCTTATCAAGCGTGACAACCGTATCACCGCTGACTTTAATGGGCAGCCCGAATACATCTTCCCTTGTTTCAATGAGCCCCGGAACCTTAACGGCAAACCGGCCCTGGCCGGTATCCAGCGCACCGGCTGCAATCAAGCGATTATTGTTTCTGATGGCGTTGAACATTTCCTGCTGAGAAATCTGATAATATTCCAGCTGTCTCGGATCGATAACGGCTTCGAGCAATTCCTCGCGATGTCCAGACAGCCGTGCCTCGAGCAC
>JAPKEK010000614.1 GCA_028822125.1 Pseudomonadales bacterium
ACGGGTATGGCACGGTCATATCACATCGATCCGGTGAAACTGAAGATACTTGTATTGCCGATCTGGCGGTGGCGACAGCTGCAGGTCAGATTAAGGCAGGGTCTTTATGTCGCTCTGATCGCGTGGCAAAGTACAACAGGTTATTGCGGATTGAAGATCGCTGTCAGGCAATATATAAAGGCCTTGGCGAGTTTAAGCACTGAGGACTGAGAACTGGATGGAGTATGACTTTGGCGTCTAAACTCATTATAGCGATTCTGGTGGTGTTGACTGTTTACCTGCAGGCTCGATTCTGGATCGGAGAAGGGAGTTTTGCTCATGTTGATGCCCTGACCCATCAGCTAGACAAGAAACTGGCAGAAAATGAACAGAAAAAACTTCGCAATAAGGTTCTTAAGGCCGAGATCATCGATCTTCGAGAGGGCTTAGATGCAGTGGAAGAACGCGCTAGAAGTGAATTTGGACTTATTAAAGAGGATGAGACTTTCATTTTATTGGTTAACGATTGAATGCAGGCGGGGCCAGTATGTCTCTTCTTGACCAGTTTACCTGTGTTATCCCTGCTGCAGGCCTGGGCCTCAGGATGGGGGCCGAGGTACCCAAACAGTATCTCTCTGTTGGCGGTAAGGCAATTCTGCAATTGACGCTGGACACGCTTGCTGCCCATCAACCCAGAGAAATCATCGTTGCCCTGAACCTTACGGATAAGTATTTTTCTGAGCTGGCTTTTGATTATCCTTTACGAACGGTAGTGGGCGGTAAACAACGGTCTCAATCAGTGCTGAGTGCGCTGCAGACGGTGAATGCTGACGAAGATTCCTTTGTGTTGGTCCACGATGGCGTGAGGCCTTGTTTACGTGGACAAGATATTCAGGCGTTGATTACGGCTGTGAACGGACACCCGGTAGGGGGTTGCCTTGCCGTACCCATAAAAGAAACGGTTAAGCAAGCGAGGGGTGAAAATATAGTGGGTACGTTAGATCGGTCACACCTTTGGCTGGCTCAAACACCACAGGTATTTCGATTTGGAATTCTCAGGCAGGCGCTAACCCAGTTTCCTGATGCGACTGATGAGGCCTCGGCCATCGAAATGCTGGGCTTTCAACCTAAATTGGTCCAAGGCCATTCGGATAATATTAAAATCACCACATCTGAAGATCTGGTGATGGCGCAGGCTATTCTTCAGAGCCGGAGAACACCATGAAGGTGGGTCAGGGTTATGACGTTCATGCGCTCGACGTACCTGGTTCGGCCTCGGTTATCCGGCTCGGTGGTACGGATATTCCTTTTGACCGAGCGCTTATCGCGCATTCTGACGGAGATGTATTGATTCATGCTCTGTGTGACGCCATATTAGGCGCCTTGGCTCTGGGAGATATTGGCAGTCACTATCCAGATACCGACGCTTCTCTTGCGGGTATCGATTCCAGAAAATTACTGGTGGACATTGCCGCCAGAGCTCGCGCCCTGGGTTATACCGTCTCGAACGCGGATATGACGGTGATTGCTGAACGACCTAAGCTGGCTGCATTTATTGATCAAATGAGATTGGTGTTGTCGACCGACCTGGGCGTTGATGCTTCCTGTATCAGTGTTAAAGCAACAACAACCGAACAGTTGGGTTTTACTGGACGCGGCGAGGGCATCGCCGCCCAGGCGGTCGTTCTGCTCAGGTCAGAATCTTGAGTTTTTCGCTGCAGTTTGGTTACGCCCATGATCTGCCCAGCGTGGTTGCACGGGTTAAGAGTCAGCCAGCCGATTTCATGGTTGTAGAGCAGTCCATTGCAGCCACATCGCATGGAGAACACGTTTATCTGAGACTCAGAAAAACCAATATGAATACCGCCTGGCTGGCAAAATGCATAGCAGAAACGGCTAATGTGACGGTTAAGGATGTTGGTTATGCTGGCCGGAAGGATCGTTTTGCCATTACCGAACAAGCTTTTAGCTGTTACCTGCCGGGCAAACAAGTGAGTCAATGGGAGCGATTGGAGGATGACCAGGTTAAAATTCTTACTCTTGACCGAACCTCTCGTAAAATTCGCAAGGGCGACTTGTATGGAAATCAATTCGTTATCAGGCTGCGCGATGTTAGTGGCGACCTGACTAGAAAACTGGAAACAATAAAGTTTCAAGGTGTGCCTAATTATTTTGGCGAACAGCGCTTCGGACGGGATATGAATAATCTGAAGCAGGCTGAATTGTTAATGAGCGGTAAACGACGGCACTGTCAGCAACGTGACCTGATGCTCTCTGCAGCTCGGTCGTATCTGTTCAATGTGAACTTGTCCG
>JAPKEK010000615.1 GCA_028822125.1 Pseudomonadales bacterium
GCATAGCTCAAGCATAGCTCAAGGAGGTCCATTGACACCCGGTGATTCATTAGACAGTCGTATTGAAACCGTTATGGTTGAGGCGAATGGTATCAAGTTTGAGGTTGACACCTGCGGTCAGGGCGACTGCCTGGCGCTGTGCCTGCATGGTTTTCCCGAGCATAGTGTGTCATGGCGTTATCAGATTCCGGTATTGGCTGCACTGGGTTATAAGGTGTGGGCGCCCAACCTGCGTGGTTACGGTAACAGCGAGGCGCCCAGTGAACTTAAGGCCTATTCGCTGGAAGTCCTGATGCAGGATGTTGCCAGCCTGATTGATGCAGCCGGCTGCAGGGAGGTGGTGTTAATCGCGCATGATTGGGGTGCTGTCATTGCCTGGCATTTTGTCATGAGAGCGCTTCGGCCAGTCTCCAAACTGGTTATTTGTAATGTTCCCCATCCGGTGCCGGCAGCAACCGCGCTCGCTAATGGCTGGGGGCAGCTCAAGAAGTCGTGGTATATATTCTTCTTTCAGTTGCCATGGCTGCCTGAATGGTTGATGACGCAGAACAAAGGAGGCATGGGCCAGATGATTGCAGCCTCGGCCAGCCATCCGGAGAATTTTTCTGCTGAAGTGATAGACCTTTATGATGAAAACGCAGCACGCCCGAAAAACTTTACAGCCATGTTAAATTACTATCGAGCACTGGTTCGTGGCGGTGGTGCAGCCCGGCAGCGACGCCTTGGTTATCCGGTGATCACGGTGCCCACCCTGATGATCTGGGGTGAGGCTGATATGGCCCTGACCGTTGAGACCACTTATGGAACCGAGGCTCAGGTCTCGGAATTTACGCTGCGCTATCTGCCTGGTATCTCTCATTGGGTACAACAGGACGCGCCCGAAGACGTTAATGCCATGTTAACCGCATTTCTTCAGGATCTACCGGTACCCGAGTTTAAGCCTGAAGACTGACGCGCAGGCGCTTCATGTCTGGCCAGACCAGGTTCAGGGCTGTAGGTTTGCCTGCAGATGATTGGCGAAGGTACGTTGCACGGTGCCATCGGCCAGACGCAGGTCGAGCCAGAGGTTGACATAATTAAGCAGGATCGGGTCCTGCTGCATGAGGATTGCTTTTTCCTGGTAAGTCAGAGTTTTACCTGGCATGGCAGGACAAAGCGCCTGTTGTATGTTTGTCTGCAGGGTGACCTCGATAGCATCAGTAATCATGACATCAGCGCGGCCCAATACTATTTCTTCAAATATTGCCCTGTTGTCTGCAAACAAAATCTTCTCGGCCAGTTTTATATGGGCGTTAACATAGCGTTCGTTAGTTCCGCCAGGATTGACGATGATCCTGATGCCTTTCTGGTCTATGTCGCTCAGGGATTTTAGCCGCGCCTGGTCGCCACAGCGGATGATTGGTGTCTTGCCGCCTGTATGGTAGGGCTTACTGAGAAAGCCGTGGTGCTGCCTCTGCAGCGTTCTGGAAATACCGCTCATGGCAATGTCGAATTCATTGCTTGATAGATCTGACAGCAAGCTGGGCCAGCTGGTGGCGATCAGGACAACCTCCACCTCCAGCGTGTTGGCCAGATCATGGATAAGGTCGATGTCTATACCGTTATATTGGCCGGCGACCCGGGATTCAGAAAATGGCGCATAGTCGCCGGTGGTACCGACGCGTAGAATCCCGGAATCGCGAATCTGGGTCAGTCGATCGGGATAGTATTGCAGCGCCAGCAGACGATCAAAAATAGCTTCCTGGTGTTGGCGATCCAGGCCTTCGATGGTGGTCTTTGCAAGGAACAGTTCTCGTTGCGCTTCAGTAACAGGATTTTTCAATAAAGTGGCAATAGATTCGCCTAAAGTGATCAGTTTGGGTCTGATGACTTCAACCAGGCTATCGCCTTTATCAGGCCTGCTGTGGTCCCGCCAATGGCTGAACCAATAGTATTGAATTGATTTGGCTGCACTGATCTGAGCTTGGTAAAAACGATTATTGCTATCGATGGTAATACCGACCCTTAGGCCAGCATAGGCACTCTTGCGCAATACGTCGGCTTCTCGATGGAGATCTGCGATGGGTCGGTTCGCCAGCCATTTATCTGCTGCGACTGCTTTCATTAAACCGAGTCTTGTGGAAATTCTTTCAAACAGTAACGCTTCCTCGCCAGCAGCAGCCACGGGTGTAGACATAAGGATTAACAGGAGGCTGGTAGCGTAGAGCAGAGCTGGCATAGGTTGATGGTAACATTGTTTGGAAAGTGATACCGTGCCGACAAATTCCAGCCGTGAGAATTAAT
>JAPKEK010000616.1 GCA_028822125.1 Pseudomonadales bacterium
TCAGTAACAGCGCGCACAGGCCTAGATTCACGCGTCTTCCAGCATAGACGCCACGTCGACCCACACAGCTGCCCTGGTTCAGTTTCAGCACGCGTACGTTAACGCTATATTGTTCAGAAAACCGGATGGGGTCATTGTTGTTGAAGGTTGCCCGAAACAGGGTGCCGATGCCTCTGTCATGGGCCTGCGCTGCAAGCGCTGGATCTATCATCATGCCCAGGGTTCCAGTGTTTATGCCTTCTTCGAGCAGTCGCTTCAATATAAAAACGGTATTGCCGCGACCGCCACCACCTGGATTGTCAGCGACATCGGCAAGGATGATGGCCGGTTTTCTAGCGTCTTCGAGGACTTCTTTGCTGAGTATGACTGCCTGGTCGAGGCTGGTCAGTTGGGTAGTATAGCGATGCCGGTCTGCCCACGCGCGTTGAGCCAGGTGCCGGGCTGTAGTCCGTGCTAATTGATAAGCGTTATCTACACTGGCATCGGTTGTTACTATGATCGACATCCCATTAGTGGATGCGTCTGCCGGCGCAAATCCCGCCAGGATGGAAATATTAATAATGGGGGCTCGAGCCAGCGATTGGCCATAATCAATCAGCTCTGCATAGGGCCCGGTTGATGTCAGCAGGCTTACCGCGGGACTGATCATGGGGACTTTTATCAGATAACTGTGGGTTTTCATTCCGGCCAGCATTGATTTCATGACGCCAGCGGCTTCCTTGCCTCGTTCCCACTGGTCTACATGTGGGTTGGTTCGATAGGCGATCATGACATCGACTGCGCGCTGCATGCTGGGAGTAACGTGACCATGTAAGTCCAGCGTAGAGATGATCGGTATATCGGGTCCAACCACGTCCCGGACCATCTCGAATACAGCACCATCCGCATCATCTAATTCAGTACTGAGCCCCGCGCCATGCTCGCACAGATAGACACCATCAATGTAGGTTGCCTTGTCCAGAGCAGCTCGCATGGTCGCTAACATCTCCTGAAAAAATTCGTGTTCAACGGGCCCGCCAGGAGGTGCCTCGGCTAGCAGGATGGGCACTGGTGTCCAGCCTGCTTTATCCATTTCCGTGCAGAAGCCACTCAGCGTTGCCGGCAAACCGGTTTGATCACGATCAAGTTCTCGATGTATGCCTGCAGCATCAAGGTAGAGCGCATCAGTAAATGCCTTCCTGTCGGTGATCGGTGCACTTCTATTGCATTCGAGAGAAAATCCCAGTAACGCGATATTGGGCGGGGGCGGGGTTGCGGAAGATGATTCAGCGGCGCTATTCATGAAAGTTTGGTATTATCTCGCCTGGGTTGTCAGGGTAATCGTGGCAGTACTCGCAGCCCAAAAGCAAGCCCTGTACAACGGTGCTGATTATTGACGATGAATTGAAATGTCTGCCCGGCGACTGCGCCGTGTTGTTGGCCCTGAAACTCAAAGGGGTAGCTCCCCGCTGAAGTCTGCAGGGTGAGTTGATCATCGCAGTACACAACATCGACATTCCCCAGCTCCAGAGAACCATAACGGCCCCTCAACTGGTCGGGATTTTCTCTTTGTGGGTCGTCAGGATAGTCGGTTGTTAGCCAGGGTAAATCTATATCAGTGAAATCGGATAAAATATCATTGAAGATGGTATGACCCAGGTGGGCAGTGGGCGCATCGGAAGCGTTAATCGTGATGGCCACGGATAGTTGCTGCTCCGGTACAATGCCAAAAAAACTCGATAGTCCAGACCGCTGGCCGGTGTGCCAGGCCAGGATGTTGTCGTCCCGCAACTGTTCAATTTCAAGCCCATAGCCGTAGCCGAAGACTAATGATGGACGCGAAGCAATAGGCTGCAGGCGGGTCATCATGACTTGGCATAGCTGCTGGCTTAGCAGTTCGCTGTCGCCTCTGAGCACCGATAATAAGCGGATCAGATCACTCGGGCAGGTCAGCAGTCCACCGGCAGGGTAAAAAAGGGGCGCATCCCAATAGGGCAGTTCGCGTAATCCTTGCCCCCTGTGCTGCAGGGGTGTAGCAATAGCACCGAAACTTTGTGCCTGTTGCCCGCCTATGGCGCTGTTGTGCATGGACAGGGGCCCAAGCACCAGTTTTTTTGCCACTTCAGGGTAGGGTAGTTTAAAAACGGTTTCAATGATCCCTCCCAGGATGCAATAGCCTTCATTGCTATAACTGTGCAGGGCCCCTGGTGGAGCAAGCATTGCCACTGCCAGCTGGTTAATGTGCGAAATCAGATCGGCGGTTGTCAGTAGCTGTGGTTTTGAATCTGATT
>JAPKEK010000617.1 GCA_028822125.1 Pseudomonadales bacterium
GGCGGAAGAGCTTGGCCCAAATCAAAAAGGCAAGCCAGGATATGAAGGTTTTCTGAACGATCGGGTCGTGTCAGTTGCCCGATTGCTCAGTGACGCAGGCTACAGGACGATGATGGCGGGCAAGTGGCATCTGGGCCATTCGGTTGAACTTGGTCCGGAGTCGAGAGGCTTCAAAGACACCTTTGTGTTACCGGGTGGTGGTAATCACTTTAATGATAACCGTGCTATCTATATCGGTGGAGATACCAATGTGGTCTCGAAGGTTCGCTATCGGCAGAATGGTGAATTGGTAACCTTGCCCGACGACTACTATTCCAGCGCTTATTTCACTGACAAGTTGATTGAGTTTCTTTCTGGCCATCACCAGCGGGCACCGAATCAGCCGTTCTTTGCGTTTGCGTCTTATCATGCGCCGCATTGGCCACTACAGGCACCCGAAAGTTTTATCGAGCGATATAAGGGCGTCTATGACGGCGGCTACGATTCAATCCGTAAACAAAGATTCTCGCGTATCAAGGAGCTTGGCCTTATCGAGGCGGAAATGGAGCTGGCTGATTCGACATTGTGGCCGGCGTGGAGCGAGCTGGGCCAGCCTACCCAGGCAAAGGAAAGTCGTCGAATGCAGGTCTATGCGGGCATGGTTGAGGCGCTGGACTTCCATATTGGTAGGCTCATTGACTATTTAGAAGACATTGATGCGTTGTCCAACACCGTGGTCATATTCATGTCAGATAACGGTGCAGAAGGAAACGACGTCTACCATATCGTTCCCGGCAACGATCAATGGATTGATGCGAATTTTGACAATAGTGTCGAAAATATGGGTCAGGCGAGCTCCTACATTGGATATGGTCCGCGTTGGGCGGAGGTCAGCATGACACCTTTCCGTGGCTTCAAGGGGAATGTCAACCAGGGCGGCGTGCTTTCACCTGCTTTTGTTAGCCATCCCTGGTTTGAACGGCAGAAGGGTATTTATCGGGGGTATGTTTCGGTGCTTGATATTGTGCCAACGCTGCTGGAACTGGCAGGGGTGGAGTCTACAGCGCCTGCTGGCAAGTTTTCACCACAGGGTCAGTCGCTGCTACCACTACTCACCGGCGTTGAAGAAGCCGTGCATCCTAAGGAGCATGTTTCTGCAGTTGAGTTATTCAATCGACGGTCTGTGCGAAAAGGGGATTGGAAGCTGATCTGGCAGGAGCCACCCTACGGGATCGGCGATTGGCAATTGTATAATCTCGGATCTGATCGAGCGGAACAAAACGATATTGGTCAAGCGCATAATGCGAAGCAACGTGAGCTGGAGGTACTTTGGCAGCAGTATGAACGCGAAAAAAATGTCATCATTGACCCCCAACTTGATTTAAAATACAGTTCGACGAATCGACACTTCGACCACTAGCCGTGCGGGTTATAACAAGCACACGACTGGCAGTGATGGCTGATGCCAGCGGCTGTATCATCACCAGGCGTGAGCTGTAGTAAATTGGCCTGCAGTTAAGCAATATCCAAGGGTATCTGCGGGTATTTGAATTGATTCCTGCTGGCGATGCCGATTGACGGGAGTATTCGAGTGGCGCGTGTCTACAGATCATTCAACCAGGAAGTACTGGATCGTGAGTATAGCCCAAGTAGCTGTGTCGATGATCTCATGGTGTACGTTGATGATTACCTGCAGCAAAGCCAGGCAGCAAGGCAAGATGCCGTGTTGAACGGTTCTGCGGCCCTGGAGTTGGCGTATGGTCCGCTTGCATCCCAGCGAATGGACGTGTTTCTTCCAGAAACGACCGCTGCCGCCGTTAACCTCTATATTCACGGCGGCTATTGGCAGGAACTCAGTAAAGACTATGCCTGTTTCTCGGCTCCCACCTTTCAGCGAAGGGAATGCGCCCTTGCAGCACTGGGGTACTCGCTTGCGCCGCAACGGCGGCTGGCGGATATTGTCGAAGAGTGCCGCTGCGCGGTTGAATGGCTGTATTTGAATGCCGATGACCTCGGCATCGACAAGGACAGGATACATATTTCTGGCAGCTCAGCTGGGGCGCACTTGGCGATGATGCTTTATACAACCAACTGGCATAAACGGGCGCTACCGCACGATATTATTAAGGGTGTCTGCGCCGTTAGCGGTATTTTTGATCTCGAACCCGTGCGCTTGAGTTACGTTAATAGTGAACTCCACATGGACCAACAAGAGGCTCACGCAAATAGCCCAATGCACCTTGAGCCGAGCGCCTTAACGCCGGTGATTATGGCCTATGGCAGTAACGA
>JAPKEK010000618.1 GCA_028822125.1 Pseudomonadales bacterium
TTTATAAACTGGCAATGGTTATCAAAGGAGGACCTTACATGAATCGTGGCATTGAGACGAGCTACGGCTGGGTAGTCGGTGATGAAACCGATACTGATCCAGCAATACGGGTTTTCAAGGGTATACCCTATGCACAGCCGCCGCTAGGTAACTTGCGCTGGAAACCCCCGGAAGCGCCTATGGCGTGGACCGGAATGCGAAGTACCAGCGAGTTTTCGCTACCTTGCTGGCAGTCCCATAGTGAGGATGCTTTTGTCTGGAGCAGAGGTGTATTTGAGCGCAGTGAAGACTGTCTTTATCTGAATATCTGGAGCCCGGAAGATGCTGATGACCTACCTGTGATGGTCTGGTTTCACGGCGGTGCCCACACCGGTGGCTGGGGTCATAACGCGCTTTTTGATGGAACAAATCTGGCTCGACAGGGTGTTGTCCTGGTGACCATCAATTATCGATTGGGGCCCTGGGGTTTTCTGGCGCATCCGCTATTATCTGAAGAATCGCCTTATGGTTCCTCAGGTAACTATGGGCTCCTGGATAAAATAGGCGCCCTTAAATGGGTTCAGCAGAATATTTCTGCTTTTGGCGGGGATGCAGCCAATGTGACTGTATTTGGCCAATCCGCTGGCTCCCAGAGTACCTGCGCTTTGATGACCTCACCCCTGGCAAGAGGGTTGTTCCACAAGGCGATTGGCCAGTCGGCCAGCTGCCTGGGGGCCTTTTCCAGTGATGCTAATGGTTTTATAACGGGTAGGGAACTGGTGTCAGAACTGGCTGAGGATATGAGCCTGGATAAGCTCCGGGCGGTCTCTAATGAGCGATTGCTGAGTGCTGCTCTGGCAACAAACTGGGCCAGTCGGAGTCGTATCACGATCGATGGCTGGGTCTTGCCAGAAGCCCCTGAAAATATTTTCAGGAAAGGTGCAGCAGCCAGGATGCCGCTGCTGGTGGGTTGCCTGGCTAACGAAGGTCATTTATTGATTCCTCTGAATCAAAGCCTGACTCATGAGCAGTTTGACGACTATTTGTTGAGGAATTTTGGCGGCGGTGAAAACCAGCTTCAGGCGATCAAAGCGGCTTATTTAGAAGAAATTCAGCAATCCCCGGGAATAGCCCAGCATGCGATTGCCACGGACCTGTTTATGGCATTGAGCATGCGACAATGGGCCAGCTTCAATAGTGTGACGGATCAACCGACTTTCCTTTATTTTATGGATCATATCCCACCTGCATCGCGAATTTATTTGCCTGATACAGCCGAGCTGGTGCTTCCTGGTGGCCCTCGAAGCGCTGGCGCTTACCATTCGGGTGACCTGGCTTATGTGTTTAACAATATGGATAAAGCTGGAGCCTATTGGTTACCAGTGGATTACCAGTTAGCTGAGCTTATGAGCCGTTATTGGGCTAATTTTGCCAGGAATGGCAACCCGAACGGTGATGATTTGCCCTTCTGGCAGGCCTACCACTCCCAGGGGCATAGCACCATGTTATTGAATGCAACTGCTCAATCCAGCATGGGTATTCGCCTGGTTAAACTCGATGCCCTGCAGGCGGCTGTATAGCACAGAATCTTACACTTTGCCGGTTACTATCCACAGTGGGTCACCATGCTGAGGGGAACAATCCCGATATTGCGACGAGGAAAACCCGGCTTGTTCAAGATAAGATTTTACCAGTTGGATTCTTTCGTTAGCGGGCAATACCTGGAAAGCGGCAATGGCCTTGGTGGGGAAACAGCGATGCGACATGGCTATGGCAATCTGGCCACCGGGTTTCAGGCTCATCCTGAGGGACTCGAGTACGGCAATTGGTTTTATTAGATACTGTATGGACACCGTGATCATGGCGTAGTCGAACCGGTCCGGACCCAGCGGGCAAGTGGGGTCAAGGTTAAGATCATGAACGCACCAGTCGGTCAGTCTGGGGTTGCTGCGCAGTTCTTCGGCGTTCATGCCGAGTCCGGTGACCCGCCCAAACTGCATCTCCTCTGGTAAATGCGATACCCAGGATGACATACAGTCCAACAGATCAGATCCTTCCTGCAGGAAATGGCGATAAAATTCAGTCAGTTGATCGATGGTTGTGAGGTCGATGTGCTGCACCAGCCTGGGTTGCGCATAGAAATAATGATCTGCCGAGTTATCCTGTCGATTAAACCAGTGGCTAGGCAGGGTCTTGTCGATGTCTGGCATGAGGCTAGCTCGTCAGGTAGATGCTGATCTAATTACGGTTTACCCCGTATTGCCTTGCGGTGGTATCCAGCGC
>JAPKEK010000619.1 GCA_028822125.1 Pseudomonadales bacterium
AGCGGCCGGGAAAACAGCTTCGCTTTGATAATGGGTAATGGGTAATGGGTAATGGCAATGGGTTAAATTCTGGCGATGTAGATGACAGTAAAGACATTTATGTTTACCGGTCGGCGGAGAAATTGCTGGTCGTCATCAGTATGGAAATTAATCCAAAACAATGACCTTAGGTGCACAGTACTATGTTGCTAAAAAAATGCACTTGAAGATTAACTATACTGCTCCCAAGGTCAGTACGCTGGCTTCTAATCTGATGCAGGGCCGAATACTAATATGGAAGGTATATCTAATCGGGTTTTGGTTCAGATGACGCATGTATTCTGATAAAAGTGCTGCCAGGCTGGTTGAATTGCCCACGGCTTCGCGGACTCGCCTGGTTCCAGTCAGGAGGTTGACCACAAAAAAGCCCCTCTAGGGGGCTTTTTTGGATTAACACAGGATCTATCCTCGTATGAAATCCCTGATCACCTCGCCAGGTCGGGTCTGGGTATGAGTACCGTTTTCAATGATGATTTTGCCAGCAACAATGGTCGCATCATAACCGGTGCTTTTTACAATGAACCTGCCACCACCGTGTGGGAAATCATTGACGTACTCTGGTTGGCAGGTGCTTAGATTATCGTAGTCGATAACATTAACATCTGCATGCCACCCTTCTTTAAGCAGCCCGCGCTCTTTCAGACCGATGATTTCCGCTGATTTTCCGGTAATTCGATGGATCGCTTCTTCTGGGCTGTAAACGCCTTGCTTTCGAGTTAATTCGCTTAACAGGACGGTAGGCGAGTCGGTATCCGTGAAGAACCCGACATGAGCACCAGCGTCACCGAGCATGGGCACGACCTGGCGTAAGCGCATGTACTTCCATTGGTTCTCCAGGTTGCCACCGAACATCCAGAAATTGAAGAATTCCTTGCCTTCCGATGCGAGAAGTCTTTCGACATAGATCTCTACAGGATCCTTGCCTGCTGCTTCGGCCAGCTGTTTCAAGCTGGCTTTGCGATCAAAATCAAGGTCTGGCGTATCATCCACTCCCAGAGGGTGCAGCATGTGCGCCAGCCTTTGCATATCTCCAGCTTCGATTCCTTCAGAGATGAGTTTTGCCCGGCTGGTTTCATTACGAAGTACATCGACGCGATCTGCTATCGTCGGCAAAGCCATCAGTTCCTTCCACGCCGGTGAACTGCTGGTAAAAGGCGAAAGCTGGGCCAGTCCAAAAAAAGCACCACTTGGTCTGGTATGACAAATGCTTGCCAGACGCTTACCGCCTTCGTTTTGGCGTTCAAAAAATTCGCGCCAGTGCGAGACTCCGCCATCACCATTAGAACCTGTGCCACCAGAAAACAACACCTGGCAACCGAGCTCTGTTCCCTGTTCGAACATTTGCTTTTCTATCTCAAAACGAGTCTGCATGTCGTTAGCGGATTGGAACAGTGCACCTGTCCCCCCCCCGGCGATAATCGCTTCCTGAATCGCCTTGGTTTCGCGCAGGTCTGCCCAGGTACCGGGTGTGCATCGACCATCTGGTACCGTGTGTCCCAGAAACCGTGATGTCGAGAATCCGACCGCGCCTTCCTCAAGCGACTGCCTTACCATAGCAGCAATGTGTTCGAGTTGGCTGTCTGTGGCCTGCGCGTCTTTGTCCATACTGCTGTCACCCATCGCCTCGTAACGAATCGGAGAGTGGCCAACAAGCCCGACCACATTCAGGGCCGGTTGCAGGGCTTGGACAGAATCCAGATATTCACCATAGCTTGTCCAGTTCCAGGGAAGGCCATCCATGATTGCATCTGCCGCGATATCCTCAACAGACTCCATGAGTTCTGCTAGATAGCGATGATTCTTTTGACTGCAAGGGGCGAAAGTTACACCACAGTTTCCGATCATTGCCGTGGTTACGCCATGATAGGAACTCGAACTCATCAGAGGATCCCAGCCGACCTGGGCATCCAGGTGAGTGTGCAGGTCTACAAATCCTGGCGTAACAATCTTTCCTGTCGCGTCAATGGTTCTTGCCGCAGTGGCATCTCCCAGATCGCCTATTTTCTTGATTTTTCCCTTGTCAATTGCAATATCTGTTTTTAAGGGCGTAGCACCGCTTCCGTCTATCATTGTTCCACCGGAAATAATGAGATCGCATTCCATTAGATATTCTCCTCGTTCCTGAAGTAAAGTCTGTATTATGAAGTAATTCGTTATTCTTGTTCCTATAATCACTCCGTTATCACCCTGCCGTCAAGTTTTACCTTTGAGATAGCCTG
>JAPKEK010000620.1 GCA_028822125.1 Pseudomonadales bacterium
CGTAAATATATACAGCGCGATTTCGCCTAAACTGGTATGCGCCGTTTCTGCCGGGTTTAGGCTGTCGACATCCTCTGCACCTGCTACAAAATCCTTAGCCCAGTTAGTCGCATTTTCTTCTCCACCATCAGGCATAACAAAGTAATCTTCACCTTCTTCAAGATCGAGCTCACTTTTTACTTCATTCAGGGCCGTGGCGATTTCACTGCCGAATATGCACTTCCGGGAATCGGTCACTTTAATACAGTGAGTTAATGGCTTGCCCGTTAAATTCGTATTAATAAGGCCTGCAGTGACACCAATTTTATTAAGTCCCACCAGCAGCGCTAGAAATTCGATACGGTTTTCCATGATGACACTGACCGTATCGCCGCGCTGCACACCTTGCTGAATCATATAATGAGCATATCGATTAGCCTGCGCGTTGAACTCCGACCAGGTGACTGACTGATCCTCAAACAAGACAGCGGGACGATTTGGGTAACGTTCTGCATTACCCTGAACCCTCGCACCAAAACAGTCTTTGACATCCAGGCCTTTGGGAATCATGCCCTTTTTCAGTTTCAGCAAGGTAGGAACCTCGGCCAACGTCGATGCTATATCAATAAGTCCCATCTCGAATTCTCCGCTATTTTCCTGAACTGATGGTACAAGACAGCAGTAACTACCGCCACACGTAATAATTCCTTGCTCTCAGTCGAGACCTAGCAGGCCACGGTTCAGATACCCTTGGTTAGTCTAAGGCACAAAAATCACGGTTTTATCAGGAGACCGGTGCCGTCGTGACCCTGTTAAAACCGACCCTGCTATGGTCCATCAGCCATCCTGCAATCTAGACTCTAATTTAACCGGGCCCTGCTTGATGCCCCTATAACATTGGGTAATACTCACTACAGCCAATATCGAAGAACCCTGACATGCCCTTTAAAAAACCAATCGATGATCTAACCGGTTTCGACCTATCAGAAGACTTCCAGCAATTTGACCAGAAAAACGATATCTATTGTCGGTCACTTTGGGATACCGCGGTGCAATCAGATAAAGCCAAGGCTTTTTTTAACGGCTACTTCATGCCGGAAGCACGATCTCGGCGGACTGATGGCTTCAACCAGAGAGATTATGCGCTTCGTAATGCCACATGGCATGTAACCAATGTGCTGCGCGATATTCGCAGGCAAGATACCGGTCGAAAAGAAGGCTTCTTTGACTATTTCTCCTCACATGAAGCCGGCTGGCCAGAGCCCTATCCCTTCGAAAGCCCCGACCAAGCCAGCGCGGATGTAAGAAAAGTCGCAAAATTATGCGGCGCAGACCTGGTCGGCTTCTGCGCCTTTGATGAACGCTGGATGTATAGCGGGATATTTAATGAACAAACCCTGGCCAGTAAAGCCAATGAGATTCCTGACGACCTTGCCAATGTTATCGTTCTTGGCGAATCCATGGATGAGGACCTTACCAGAACAGTACCGTCGGCATTATCCGGGAGCGCCACTGGTATGGGTTATTCCTTTGATGCACTCACTTTGCTCACTTTAGCCCAATATATACGTAACCTGGGCTATCGCGCCTATGCCACCATGAACGATTCCTCCCTGGCGATACCACTGGCGGTACAGGCAGGGTTTGGAGAAGTCGGCCGACATAGCCTGCTAATCACGCCGGAATTCGGTCCGCGACTGAGATTAGGTCGAATTTTTACTGATATACCCCTAACGCATGACACACCAAAAAAAATAGGTGTCCCGGCCTTCTGCCAGATCTGCGATCGATGCGCCACGGGCTGCCCCCCTGCAGCCATTCCCTTTGAACCACCGAGCCCTAAAACACACAATCGCTCCAACCTTATCGGCGTCACAAAGTGGACTGTTGACGCGGAAAAATGTTTCAAATTCTGGGTCAATCAAAATACCGACTGCTCCATCTGTATTCGCGTCTGTCCCTTTAACCGGGACTACAGCCGATGGTACAACCGGATCTGGCGCAACATCGCGAATTCTCCCCTGCGTCGACTGGCACTCTGGCTCGATGATAAGCTGACTAATAGACGTCGTCATAAATCAAGCTGGTGGTGGAGGAAAAAACAATGAAGCCCAAGTACCTTGCGACCCTTTTGTTAACACTGGCTGTGCCCTATTCCAGTCTCACGGACGCTGCTGCAAATCAAGCGCCCCAGCTCCAAACAGACATCACTTTCATCGTCGCGGGTAAAACCGCTAACTTCAGGCAATTCGATGATGGCAAGGTCGCAGCCCTCAA
>JAPKEK010000034.1 GCA_028822125.1 Pseudomonadales bacterium
GCGGAATTGCCGGAATCGATATCCCCGACTACGTTGAAGGTGAACCGTTACCCGATAGCCAGGCCACCGCCACAGAGCAAAACAGAACCCAGGTATTTACTCAGTGGGATTCACAGCACGGCGGCATCGATCTACACCTGCGAAGTGTGTACCACCGAGATGGCTGGCTCTATACTCAATATGAACCGGGTAGCCTGTACCAGGGCACTGAAGGTGAACTCTATAATATGAACGCCGACCCGCAGCAGTTTAACAATCTCTGGGATGATCCAGGACAGGAAGAAATCAAGCACCATTTCAGAACGATGATCGAAACGACCCTACCTGAACTGGCCGAACCCCTGCTCCCCCGTAAAGCGCCTGTCTGACATTGCCAGCACCAGCAGACTGTGCGCGCGAGTCAAATCGAGCAAACCCAAAACACTAGCAAGGGCAATTCGTCTTCGCTTGCCAAGCCTTGGACAATTCATTCACTGGCGATAGTTAGCCCGGCGTTAACAGTTGCCGAGTATTCCCAGGCCGGCATCATGCGGGTTCCAGCAACCAGGGTTGCTCAGCTGTTCCTGTCATCGAATCACAAATCTTATGCTTGAAAAATAAACTTTCAGTGCATCTTCCTGGCCAGCCAGGGAGAAATCAGCGATAAAACCACTCCGATCAGTATCGCCAGCCACGCCAGCGATTCAAAAACGTTGGAATAGATAGATAGTGAACCGAGCGGCAATACTGTGGACTCTGGCGAATCTTCGATAGCCATCAACCCAGCAATCATTCCACCTGCGTAGGCCGCCAGAGCGCTGGACAGAAACCAGACCCCCATCATCATGGCAGCCACTCTCTGAACCGATAGTTTGGTCACCATAGACAATCCTACCGGGGACAGGCATAGCTCTCCTGTGGTATGTAACAGGTACATCAGCACTAACCATATGACAGCTACCTGGCCATCTTCGCCAGCCTGGGAAATACCCAAAACAAGTACGGCAAATCCCAGGCCGACTTGAAGCGTGGCCAGGGCAAACTTAACGGGTGTGGAAGGTTCGAGGCCGCTGTGCGACAATTTTACCCAGAGATACGCAAATACCGGTGCCAGAACAATAATAAATGCTGGGTTCAGGGACTGGAACATCCCTGCCGTTAAAACGCCTTTATCCACATTACGATCAGTGAACAGCGTCAACGACGACCCGGCCTGCTCAAAAAGCGCCCAGAACAAAACCGACAAAATCATCAAAAATAACATCACCAGCATACGGTCCCGTTCAACAGCCGTACAACTGGATAATGAGAACCAGATGACATAAGCAAACACAATGGCACTAAAAACAAGCAATACCACACCAAGCTCGCTGGTATACTGTATAGCCTGCCAGATAATAACTACCAGAAGCAGACTGGCTATATAAATGATGACTTCCCTGGAGATTCCCATCCATTTGACCGCCAGCAACGGGGCATCTGGCGGTAACCCCAAACCCGATAGATATTTCTGACCACGCAGAAAAGTCATCAGCCCCAGCAACATGCCAACACCCGCCAGGCCAAAGCCATACTTCCAACCGAAATTTTCACCCAGATAGGCGCAGATAATAGTCGCAGAAAAAGCACCCAAATTGATGCCCATATAAAAGATGGTAAATCCACCATCGCGCCTAGGGTCATCTTGCCCATACAAGCGTCCTACGATGGTGGAAATATTTGCCTTGAGGAAACCGACGCCGACGACGATGAATGCCAGTGATAGATAAAATATCTGTTCATAAATTCCTTCACGAACAAGAACACCATCCGCAATCAGGGCAGCGGGCCCTTCAAATGCCATGCCAAAATGACCCAGGACTAACAGGCAGGCACCAAATACGATCGCTTTTTTCAAGCCGAGATAACGATCCGCAATCATTCCTCCTAATACAGGCATGGCATAGACTAAAGCGGCATAACTGCCATATATCAACCCTGCTTCACCATCTTCATACAACCAGTGCTTGGTCAGATACAAAATCAACAGGGCACGCATACCGTAATAGCTGAATCGTTCCCACATTTCGGTCATAAAAAGGATAAACAATCCCCGCGGATGACCAATCCAGCGTGATTCCATGACATCTTCAGTCATCAACACTAACTCCTTACCTGACTTGCCGTCAGCAAGGCCTGATTACTCGACACTGGAAATACACTCTCAGCATCATCTGGCCTCATGCCACGAATTCTCTCGATAATAGTTTCAGCGGCACCCGCCGGGAAACTGACAAGCCTGGCGGCGATCTCCCGGACATTTTCCAGAACCTGTTCGTCCTCGACCGATCGCAGCGCCAGTCCGAGCGACACCAATTCAGGACCCAGGACTCGATCGCCCATCAAAGACAGTCTTGAAAGTACCTGTTCTGTACTTTTTAACTTCAACCAACCGGCATTCATGGGCATATCCGAACCCTGCTGGATCTCGCCAATCTGTAAAAAAGAGGTATGACCCGCTACGGTAATATCACAGGCGAAAACCAGCGCCGCGCCGGCATTAATGGCAAACCTTTGAAGCGCACACAGCAAGGGTTTGCGACATCTGTAAAATGCCATATGCATCGACCTGACATCGCCTACCTCTTTGCCGTGCCAATCAGGAGCGGGATCTGCCTGCAATGCCTTTAAATCAATTCCAGAACAAAGATAACCATCCTCACCACGAATCAGAATACTTGCTACTTCCGGGTCAGTCTGAAGCCCCTCTACAGCCTGAGTAACCTCTCCGGCCATGGGCGGAATCAAGGCATTCCTGCGCTCCGGCCGATTGAGAACTATTTCAGCCCATCCTGCGTGTTTTTCGATATAAGTATAAGTTCCCATTGAATTCCCCGAGGCTTTACAAGTGCAAATGAGCATGCATGAAACACTGCTTACTTTCCAGTTCCAGATACCATCGCACCAATCCATGCAGTGCCAATAGCCTGTTCGGGAAATCCTGTGGGGAAACCCCCTTGCGGCCTGATAGACTCACCCTTGATTTTTTTTCCGCCCTGACTTTGCCAAGCCCGTTCAAAGTGCGATAGTCTATATACAGACAATTTCATCAACCTGGCTTGCCCCATACCACTGCTGAAGCAGATTCATGCAAGCCATCATTTAGAATCATTTTTTTAAGCCAACCTTTATCAATATAAGAGTGAAACCATGCATCTTCCCGACAAACTCTCTGCCGTAAGGCAATACATGGCTGATAAAAATATCAGCGCCTTTCTTGTGCCAAGGGCTGATGAATATCTGGGCGAATATGTGCCGAAGCAGAATGAAAGACTGGCCTGGATCAGTGGTTTCACAGGCTCAGCTGGCATGCTCATTATTACCCAGGAAAAAGCCATTCTATTTGTTGATGGTCGATACACCATCCAGGTACAGCAACAATGTTCCTCAGACATCTTCGAATTTGAACACTTGATCGACAACCCACCATTGCAATGGTTAATTCAGCATCTGAGCGCCGGTGATTGTGTCGGTTTTGACAGCCGCCTGCACAGCTACCAGTTTTATACCCGAGCACATGACGAATTATCTGCGAAGAATATCAGCTTAACAGAACTTTCTGAAAACCCAATTGACTTGAACTGGCTTGATCGACCTGACGCTGAAATCAATGTTGCCCTTCTCCTCGAGAACAAATTTACAGGCGAAACCAGTCTGAATAAACGGCAAAGAATTGGCGAGAAAATACAGGAACAGGGCGCCGATGCAGCACTTATATCACAATTGGATTCCATAGCCTGGCTCCTCAATATCAGAGGCAATGATGTTCCGCATCTACCGGTAGTAATGGGACGAGCCATTCTGTATCCATCTGGTGACATGGCCTTTTGTACCAACCTTAAAAAAATTCCCGATGGCTTCAGTGAGCATGTTGGCGAGGGCGTAGAAATTTATGCAGAAGAAACGTTTAACGAACTCATACAAACACTGGGCAAGCAAAACCAGAAAATTATTATTGATGCTAATAACACCAATACTCATGCGGCCCTGAGGTGTATCGAACATCAGGCTGAAGTCATTCAAGGAACAGACCCTGTACTGCTTCCTAAGGCACAGAAAAACGCGGCGGAACTGGAAGGTATGCGGCACTGCCATATCCGTGATGGATCTGCAGTCAGCCGTTACCTGCACTGGATCGAAACAGAGGTCAAAGCCCAGCGGTTTCATGATGAAGGCTTCTTATCGGACCGACTTGAACAGTTTAGGCGGGATTTACCGGATTTGGTTGACCTCTCATTTGCAACTATTTCAGCCGCAGGCTCGAACGCAGCTATGGCGCACTACAGCCATACAAACGGAACCCCAGCCAACCTGTCAGCCAATACCCTTTATCTGGTGGATTCTGGCGGACAGTATCTGGGTGGCACCACAGATATAACGCGTACCGTTGCAATAGGCCAACCCAGTGAAGAACACAGGGAAATGTTCACTCGCGTGTTAAAAGGCCATATTGCTCTGGCTTCGGCTATCTTTCCAAAAGGAACAGCCGGTAATCAGCTGGATGTCCTGGCAAGACTGCCACTATGGGAAATCGGCCTGGATTTCGACCATGGTACCGGTCATGGCGTCGGCTGCTTTCTCAGCGTGCATGAGGGTCCGCAGCGGATTGCTAAAACCACAGGCCCATCCGCCCCCCTGCTAACCGGTATGGTGCTATCCAACGAACCAGGCTTCTATAAAGAAAACAGTTACGGCATCCGCTGCGAAAACCTGATGATCGTAAAAGAACACACCAGCGGCATGCTCGAATTTGAAACGATTACTTTCGCGCCATTTGACCAGACGCTGATTAACGAAAAATTAATGACCGAAACGGAAATCAACTGGTTAAACCAATATCACCAACAGGTCGTTGAAAAGCTGGCGCCTTTTCTTGAGAACGACGCACTGCAATGGCTGCACCAGGCCACTAGCAGGTTCCCAGCGACAACTGAGAAATTCAAACAAGCTTAACAGGATGACAAGCAGTTAAAAGCAACCCTAAAACGCGCATTTTCAGCCAGCGCTCAATTCACAACGATCACAAAGGCAATATTGACACCATGTCCATTACCAGAAAGCAAGCACTTGCAAAGCTAACGGCAGCAGGCATGCCCTACGCCTTGGAACAAGGCCTGATTAATGACCGAGTCTGTAAGATTTTCAGTCATGCCCCGGCAACCCTTCTAGAACTATATGAAGACAATCGCAGTGGCCTCACCTTCTTTGTGTATCAGGAGGAACGATATAGTTTTGAGGAAATATACAGTAGAGCTGCTAGTTTGGCCCAGGTACTGATAACCGATTTCAACATTGTCAAAGGTGATCGTATTTCCATATCCATGCGAAATTATCCGGAATGGATCATATCTTTTATGGCGATCACCTCCATTGGCGCTATTGCGGTCGCTATGAATGCGTTATGGCAAAGCGACGAAATTGAATACGGTTTATCCCATAGTGGATCCAAACTACTTATCGCTGACCATGAAAGAATCATTCGGGCACTACCCTTATTGGAAAAACTCGGACTATCCGTGATTTCTGTCCGCTCAGAATATGGAAATACTGGCAAAATCTTTGATTTCAACCATCTTCTGGCTAAAACTGCGGGCGTGAATATGCCTCTGGTATCACTATCGCCTGATGATGACGCCACGCTATTTTATACCTCTGGATCAACCGGGCACCCTAAAGGTGCTGTATCCTGTCATCGCAACATTATCAGTTCGCTATTTTCCTGGGAACTAGACCTAGCTGCGCGGCAGCTCGAAATCGGTGCCCCAGTAACGGCGGAATCAATTGACCAACCGGCAACCCTTCTGGCAGTCCCGCTCTTTCATGCGACCGGTTCCCATGCCGTCTATCTTCAGTCTTACAGGGCCCAGCGGAAAATCGTGTCCATGTACAAATGGGACCCAGCAGAAGCAGCGGCTTTAATCGAAGAAGAAAGAATCTCTTCATTTATTGCCCCCGCTGCGATGACCGGCGACCTACTGGAACAGGCCAGGTCCAGTCAACGGGATCTGAGCTCGCTTATTTCAGTAGGCGGAGGAGGTGCGCCAAGGGCCCCTGACCAGGTTAAGAATATTGCCGGCACCTTTTCTCATGCGCTTCCTGGCACTGGCTGGGGCATGACCGAGACCAATGCTATAGGTACAGGTATCGGTGGGCAGGACTACCTGGAAAGACCAACAAGTTCAGGTCGTTGCTCAGCTGTGCTTGAAATGCAGATCGTAGATGATCAAGATAGGCCTCTACCGATTAATACAACCGGTGAATTATGGGTTCGCGGATCATCAGTTATTCGGGGATACTGGCAGCGTCCGGAAGCCAACGCAGAATCCTTTCACAAGGACTGGCTGAAAACAGGTGATGTCGCTTTCCTGGACGAGGCGGGTTACCTGTATATTGTTGACCGAATTAAGGACCTGGTTATTCGAGGCGGTGAGAATATTGGCTGTGCGGAAGTGGAAGCTGCGCTGCTCTGCCATGAGGAAATTCTTGAAGCCAGTGTTTACGCTGTACCGGATGACAGACTGGGAGAGGAAGTCGGCGCAACCATCTATTGCCGTTCAGCCTTAGACGAGCCCGCCTTACGTGACTTCCTGGCAGTGCAGATGGCCAGGTTCAAGATTCCCCGTTATATCTCGATCAGCGAAAACCCTCTCCCCAGGATCGCCTCAGGTAAAATTGACAAGCGCCAACTCCGGGCAGAAATCGTTAATACGCTGGGGATTGCATAAGCTGCACCTGCGCAGCCTACCCTGGGCACATGAATTCAAGGAAACACCACTTTTCCAGGCCGGAATAGCAGTTTAACGGCCACAAATTTTGATACTATAAACACTCTATTCAGTTCGGTAACCAAAAATGCAGGTCCTTTCCATCTCTGATCTATTGCAATCTGAAGCCCTCACAGGACAGACCGTTTCTATCGAAGGCTGGGTCAGAACCAAACGCGATTCCAAAGCTGGATTTTCATTTATCGCAGTACACGACGGCTCGGCTTTTGACCCCATTCAGATAATCGCGCCAGACACCCTGCCGAATTACCAGTCAGAAATCCTGGAACTCAGCACAGGCTGTTCTATTAGCGTCAAGGGTACTCTGGTTGAGTCTCAGGGAAAGGGTCAGTCGGTGGAAATCCAGGCTTCCAACATAACGGTAGTAGGCATCGTTGACGACCCTGAAAGCTACCCCATTGCCAAAAAGCGGCACTCCTTTGAGTACTTGAGAACGGTTGCTCATTTGCGCCCGAGGACCAATACTTTTGGCGCCATAACCCGTATCAGAACCGTCCTTGCCAATGCTATTCATAATTTTTTCTTCGACAATAACTTTCACTGGATCAATACCCCGATTATCACCACTAGCGATTGTGAAGGTGCCGGAGAGCTTTTTAGAGTCAGTACCCTGGATCTGCTCAATCAACAGGCGCCTATAGATTTTACCGAGGATTTTTTTGGCCAGGAGACCTTTCTAACAGTATCTGGTCAACTCAATGTCGAAGCATATTGCCTGGCGATGAAAAAAGTTTATACCTTTGGACCCACTTTTCGTGCAGAAAACTCGCACACGTCAAGACACCTCGCCGAACTATGGATGGTTGAACCAGAGATTGCCTTTGCTGATCTCACCGACAATGCCGATCTCGCCGAAAATCTTTTAAATCATGTTTTCAGTTCAGTGCTCAATCAGTGTGAAGATGATATGGCGTTTTTCCAGCAACGAATTGATCCAACCGTGATCGAACGCTTGCAGAATAATATAGAACAACCCTTCGAGCGCATGGAATACACCGAGGCCATCAGAATATTAGAAAAAAGTAAAGTTAGTTTCGAGTTCCCGGTGGAATGGGGCTTAGACCTGCGAAGCGAACATGAACGCTATCTTGCCGAAAAGCATGTAGGCAGGCCTGTCATCTTGATGAATTACCCTAAAGAAATAAAAGCTTTCTATATGCGATTAAACGATGATGAGAAAACGGTTGCTGCCATGGATGTGCTGGCACCCGGCATTGGCGAGATTATCGGTGGTAGTCAGCGTGAAGAGCGGCTGGCTGTTCTCGACCAAAGGATAGGCGACCCTGCTATGCAGGAGAGCCTGTGGTGGTATCGGGACCTGCGCCGGTACGGCACCGTTCCGCATGCAGGTTTCGGCCTGGGTTTTGAGCGCCTGCTAACCTATGTCACCGGAATGGACAATATAAGAGATGCAATTCCATTCCCAAGGGTTCCAGGTAACGCCCAATTCTAGCTACCCATCATCATCTTCCAGGTACTGAGATCGTTAATTCGCATATAAGTATTGGTTCGCTTTGTTTCAGCCATGGTGGCATGAGGTACGGAACTGTAATTATGGCCTGGCAATAGCAATGTATCATCCGGTAATCCAGCCAGCTTCTGCAGACTATGGTACATATCTTCAGAATTTGAACCCGGCAGGTCGACCCTTCCACAGCCATCAACAAACAGTGTATCTCCTGAAACCAGCGTGTTCCGTATCCTGAAGCACTGAGATCCCGGTGTGTGCCCTGGTGTATGCAGAAATTCAACTTCAATATCGCCTATCTTTAATTTATCGCCGGATGCCACGGTTTTAAGGTCGGTACTGGAAATACCGGTGACTTTTTTTACACCTTCAGCTTCAAGCTCATGGGCATATACTGGAATCGAGTGGCTTTCAAGCAGTTTGCTGACGCCCTCCACATTATTGTGGCCAAAAGATCCTCCACAGTGATCTGGATGATAATGAGTAACTAGGGCGGCAGTTAACTGATATTCTCGTTCTGCAATCATTTTTGTCAGGCCAGCAATATCCCAGGCAGGATCAACCACAGCAATCTGCCTGGTCTGGCGGTCGCCGATCAGGTAGGCAAAGTTCTGCATGGGTCCGATCTGTATCTGTTCCATGATAAGTTGATCTTCGAGTTTCATGATCTGTTTCTAACTCCCTAAGTAACCTAAGTTTAGCTTCATTAATCCCTAAATCCGACCAGCAGGATACAACAGCTTGACGTGGCGGACTATACCAGGGCAAGAAAGTCTGGGCGAGATGGTTTCAGCTTGTCATTACCGCAGCAGTAACCGCAATTTCTACAGCCAGTGAAGATACCGCTAATCGTGATTCAACGCACGCCCTCGTCGGCGTTGATCCTGCAATGACCCATTCATCCCAGACTTCATTCATAGCAGAAAAATGCTTCATATCCGAAAGCCAGATCTGGGCCGTCAGCAGATGAGATTTGTCCGTACCCGCTTCCGCCAGCAGTTGATCTATTTTCCGCAGCACCTCGACGGTCTGGGTTGCAACATCCTCACCCGCCGTTGCCTGCGCCACCTGCCCTGCTGTTGTTACCTGCCCCTGATAGACAACCGCCTGGCTCATTCTCTTACCGGTATTTATTCTCTTAATATTCATCTCGCTTCTTCCCTGCATCCAAAAGCTTTAATTAACGCCAGGCTATTCACCTATCCCACCCTCTAACAGACCCCTAAAGTATGACAACCTCTCACGGGCCTTTCATGTGCAACTGCTTAGCCCTTTCAAGGTATCTCTGCTGCATTTCATGATCGTCGGGCAGCCCTGCAGGGCGCAAAGGATAGCCTGTGGTGCCGGATCACTCCAAATTCCCGCAATGCACTCAAATGCTGCCTGGTCGGGTAGCCCTTATGCCGGTTAAAACCATACTCTGGATAAGCCAGGTGCAATCGCATCATTTCCGAGTCACGCGCCACTTTGGCAATAATCGATGCTGCCTTAATTTCATCTACCAGGCTATCTCCTTTGATAATACATTGCATAGGAAAAGGCAGTTCTGGTGCTTGATTACCATCTATTTTAAGCCGATCAGGTGTTGTGGTTAGTGCCAGCACAGCTCTCTGCATGGCGAGCAATGTGGCCTTTAAGATATTAATCTCATCAATCTCTGCAGCTTCGGCCCTGCCAAAGGCATAAGCGATCGCTTGATTAAGGATTATTTTGGAAAGTTGCTCACGTCGCCGCGGGCTCAGTTTCTTAGAATCCTTCAAACCCTCAATGGGTCTTTCAGGGTCCAGGATAACCGCTGCTGCAACCACCGGCCCTGCCAAAGGTCCACGGCCAACCTCATCGACACCGGCAATAAAATCACTCAATGCGATCCCCAGAAGAAATCAGGGCCTCTATGGGAGCCACTGCATCCGCTACCAGGTCGCCTACCAGGGTTTCGTGAATGGCTGCAAATTCTCTTGTTAGCACCGCCTGCCTTGCCGGCTCAAGAACTTCGCAGAGTGCCTCGACCAGATCATCTGCGTTAGCCTGATCCTGTAGCAATTCAGGCACCAGGTATTTACCCGATAAAATATTGGGTAGCGCAAAGTACTCAATATTTACTAGCCTCGAAACAATCTGGTAGGTCAACCAGCCTAAGCGATAAGCCATAACCATAGGCTTACCCAATAACATGGCTTCTAACGTGGCAGTACCAGAATTTACCAGGACCCCATCTGCCGCAGTCATGACATCGAGTGCGTCTCCTTCTGAGACCGTCACAGGCAGGCTACCACAATGCTCCCGCAGGATACGTTCTATCTGCCGCTTGCGATTGTTATTCACTGCGGGTATTAAAAAGAGTGTGCCAGGTCGCTTTTCCACCAACCTGGTCATGGCACCAATAAAGTCCGGTAACGACAATTTGACTTCACTGCCTCGACTCCCTGGTAACACGGCTATCACTAAAGCCTCAGTTCCAATACCCCTTTGCTGCCTCTCCCTCAGTTGATTGGCATGCCCCGCACCCACTTCAATCTGTTGCGCTTTTGGATGACCGACAAACCGGGCTGGTATGCCATGATCATGATAAATCCGGGTCTCGAACGGATAGAGCGTCAGCATCAGGTCAACATTCTGTTTTATGCGTCTGATATGCCCTGAACGCCATGCCCAAACGGACGGAGAAACATAATGGACGGTCCTAATACCAGCCTTTTTCAGAGACCCTTCAAGCAGTATATTGAAAAAAT
>JAPKEK010000621.1 GCA_028822125.1 Pseudomonadales bacterium
TCCAAATCAACCTCAACTGTTAATGGCAGCAGCATCGTTAAATGGTGCCTACAGCGTGCTTGTCGATGAAGGCAGGACTGCGATTTTAACGGACAAGGCTCTGGATTACGCCAGCCGAGGCGCTTGTCTTCAGGTCAAGGCGTTGTGCAGCTTGACAAGCCTGCCGTTCGCTGCCTTTGAGAAACGGATTAATGTGTTAGAGGCAGCCGATCTGACCTATCTGTATGGCTATGCCGTTGCCTGGACTGGCTGGATTCAGGCGCATAGTGGTGATTGGAATGCCATTGGACAACTTGCCAGAGTCAAATTGATGATGGCCAGAGTTATAGATCTGAATGAGTCCTGGGACAGGGGTGGAGCGCATCTCTATCTGGGCGGTCTGGAAACTGTTTTACCGGCTTCAATGGGCGGCCAGCCTGAGCTAGGAAAAATGCATTTTGAAAAAGCAATTGCATTGTCAGAAGGCAAATTCCTGATGGCTAAAGTTGTTTATGCAGAACAATACGCTAAACTGGTTTTCGACAAGAGGTTGCACGATCGTTTGCTCAATGAGGTCATTGACGCAGACCCGAGAGCGGATGGAATGACATTAACCAATCGCATCGCACAGGAGCGAGCTGTTATCTTACTGGCAGATGGGGACGATTATTTTTAACAGATCAATATTGCTTACCGTTTTATGTCTGATGCTGGCAGGCCTGGCTGTTGTGCCTGAACAAGCCATTGCAAAGACCTACAAAATCGCCACCGGGGTTCCTGATGGCGTTGGTGGTATGAAAAGATTACGTAAGGCTATTGCAGAAATAAACACTCAGACCCAGGGCAGGGTTAAATTCAAACTGTATCCCGGTGGGGTGCAGGGTGATGATTTCACAGTGGTCCGTAAAATGCGTATTGGTCAGCTTCACGGCGGCGTGATGCAAGTCAATCCCCTGATCAGGTTCTACACTGATTTGCAGATTTATAATATGCCGCTTCAGTTCCAGTCCTATGCCGAAGTTGATGCGGTAAGGAAAAAGATGGATCAGGGTATCCGACTCGGCCTGAATAGGGGCGGACTGCACGTTTTCCCTCTGATCGAAACTGGTTTTGCCTACCTGCTGTCAAAAAAACCGGTGGCAAATCCAAAGGACCTGATCAGTATGAAAGTATGGGTTCCTAAAGGAGACCCCCTGGGTGAGCGTCTGGTAAAAATGTTTGATGTCAGCCCGGTACCACTGGGCATCAGTGACGTATTAGCAGGGTTGCAGACAGGTTTGCTAGATGCAGTGGCTATTCCACCATCGGCAGCGCTAGCGCTGCAATTACACAATCATGTTCAGTATGTGATGGATCTGCCGTTGATCTATATCTATACCTTAATGGCGATTGATGAGAAGGTTTATGCTGGCCTCTCTGATCTGGATAAGCTTACCATTACCGGAATACTTGATGACGCTCTGCGGGATATTGACCAGGATAGCCGAAAAGATAATCTAAAGTCCTACGAGGCGCTGTTAAACCAAGGTATTAGTAGTGTTTCTCCCTCAGCTGAAGACCTGGTTGCATGGAAATTAATTGCCAGGGATGCTGTTAGCTCGATGCTCAGTACGGGGGAGGTGTCTGCTGTTATTTTGAAGGAATTTGAGCAGAACCTGATGGATTTCCGATCCAGGCGAGCTCCTTAAGGGACTATCGATGTCTGCCCTGAAAGCGGTGTTAAGGTTGTTGCATCAAGTCGAAAACAGTGCACTTTGGATCGCGCTGGCCACTATGCTGGCACTTGCCTTGCTACAGATCGTGTTGCGAAATTTCTTTGATACGGGCCTGCTCTGGATTGAATCGTTTCTCAGGATTCTGGTTCTCTGGCTAGCTATGCTCGGCGCAATGATTGGTACTCGCGAGCGCAATCATATCAGAATCGACATCCTGTCCCGGTTCGCATCTATGCGAGCTAAGGCCTGGCTCAGCAGGATCAATGCGCTGTTCGCGTCGATGATTTGTCTAGTCGCTGTTTACGCATCGATACGATTGGTTGTATTCGAATATCAGGATGGCTTAACAGCATTTGCCTGGGTGCCAGTCTGGTTTTGCCAGTTGATTCTGCCTATCGGCTTTCTGGTCATGTTCCTGAGGTTCGCACGAGACGTATTTATGCCGATACCGGGTGAACTTTAATGGCTGCCCTGAGTTCTTTGATTCTTGGCCTGCTGGCCCTGGTGGGCCTGCCCCTGTTTGTAGTGATTTTGGCAGCTGCACTGCT
>JAPKEK010000622.1 GCA_028822125.1 Pseudomonadales bacterium
GGTGGCACGGGTGCCACTGATCGTGCGGGCTATAAGGACCTATGAAGGTCTGACTTCAGATCTTGTTTTATCCGCAGAAGATGCAAGCAAGATCATGACCAGTAAAAGTGCGCAGGCGGCCATGAACAAAGCCGGCGTGATGATCGTCATCTCGATTTAGTGTCTATGGCTCAAGCAGCCGGGCTTTGAGATTGTTCTGCTCATTCGGAGAAATGCCTGCTGCTTCAAGGTACCCATCCAGTCCGCCAAAGTGCTGATCTACCTCATCCAGGCCGGCTTCTATATACGCTCGATGCACACCGGTCATTATCTTGAGGGTGCTTTCTTCAATCTGGATACCCTGTTCTGCCATCCTGGCACGCGTACGGCGCCTTAAATCACTGGATTGATTGGTCAGCAGATAGTCCTCTATGACCAGGGCCCGGCTGACTCCCAGAGTCAACTTGATGATAGCAGCGCCAAAACCTGTTCTGTCTTTTCCAGCCATGCAGTGAATTAGGAAGCCTTTTTCTGTTTCTACCAGTGCTCGCAGCACAATTGTATAGGCAGCGACGTGCTCCCTGGCGATTTCCCGGGTGATTTCCTGCATGAATTGGATCCGGTCCTGATCGGAATCCTCCATTTTCGATAGGCTCGCTCTTAAAGAGTTGCTGGTCCCAGGTGATATGGGGATATGAACCTGGCAGTCAAATGGATCCGTTTGTGGCGATGGATAAAGTGCGACTTCATCATGGCTGCGCATATCACAGATAACGCCGATGCCCAGTTGGGCAAATTCAGTCGTGGCCGATGCCGGGATATCTGTGAGCATGCCGCAGCGAAACAGGTAGCCGAGCTTGATTCGCCTGCCATCTGCCGTGGTATAACCACCAAAATCCCTGAAGTTAAGGCTGCCTGGGATGTCTATAAATCTTGAGTTCTGTCCTGCTCTACTCATACAAATATCGTCTCATTAAATGTGGCTGGAATAGTATCTTAAGTCATCATGGCCCGAGTAGCTCGGGCGCTATACCCGCAAGATTGCCTGATGCTCTCGGCGTCACTTACAGACTGTATAACAGGGGTTTTTCAGCGAGCCTGCGATGCCTGAACTCCTCTGGAAGAACATCCTGTTGCGCATCGAGTAGTTCTCTTGTCATGCTGCGAATTTCATCCAGCGTCAGAATTGACGCAGTAAGGGGATCCAGGCACATAGCCTGAAAAACAAGCTCGGGATCGGCCCTCTGTGAGGCCAGCACAGCCAAACGCTGTACATTAATCTGGTTTCGATTGATTGCGGCCAGGTGTTCTGGCAGCGGCCCAAAGGGTATGGGCTGGATACCTTTATCATCGACCTGACAGGCGACTTCAATGCAGGCATCTTCAGGTAGGTTATCGATTAAGCCGCGATTAGGAACATTGCCATAGATGATCTCCGGTTGGTTACTGGTAACTGCATGGATAATCTGTGAACCATATTCGATACTTCTTTCAAGTGAAATCGGTGTTTCCCAGCTTGCCATCTTGCGCATGGTTTTACGCCAGTCAGGCCGGTTGTAGAGCTCTTTGATAAAGCCCGGGCCACCGTTCCAACTACCGCCCGGGCAGTATCGATTGATCATCGCCGCATTTTTGCGGAACCAGGGTGAGTATTCGGAGTTGTGACCAGAAGCTTCGGTGACCGGATAACCAAAGTGTTTGACGTATTCCATTCTGGACGTGTCATGTCGCCATATTTCAGGTGTTTCCGCCAGCCTGCGTAGGGCAGGTAGAAGGTCGTTTGGACCTGCGTTGAACTCTGTAATCCAGGCCTGGTGGTTGATACCCGCGCAGCGAAACTGCACTTCATCGATACTTAGGCCCAGACGTTCTGCCCATTGCTCGGTTGTTCCCTGAACGGAGTGACAAAGCCCTATCAGTTTTAGCTCTGGGCAGGCCTCGCTCATCCCCCAGCAGAGCATGGCCATGGGGTTGGTATAGTTGAGCAGCAGAGCATCAGGGCAGATATTGAGGATGTCCCTGGCCAGGGCTGCCTGGACGGGTAAGGTGCGCAGGCAGCGCATGATACCCCCGGGCGTGAGGGTATCGCCAATGGCCTGGCATACCCCGTATTTCTTCGGGATATCGATTTCGGCCTGAATGGCTTCATAGCCACCCACTAATAGGCTCGAGATTACGAAATCGGCATCGACTAACCCGGTTGCACGGTCCTGATGCAGAGAGTAGCTGGCTTGCTGCAGAATTTCGAAAGTGCTATTGCTG
>JAPKEK010000623.1 GCA_028822125.1 Pseudomonadales bacterium
GGCTTGGTCTTTGCCGATGGTGAAGAAGAAATGCGTTTCTCGATTGCCGGGCAGCAAGGTGATGTCTCTTTAGTTCGCTGGGGCCTGTTTAGGGGTAGCCGGGTCGTATCCTTGGTCGGGATTCAACAACGTGAAGTGGACGTCACCCTGTATCGAAACAAAAAGGGGCCATTAGATCTATATTTGCTGGATACCAGGTTTGACCTGCCCGATGACTACCAGCACCTGGACCAGGTAAGAGGAAAGTTAGCGGTGCCCGTGCACGGCGGTGATTTTTTCATGGTGTTCCGCAGAATCCAATTGTAAATCCCTTGTATAGAATGCCCCTATAATGAGTCATCCTGCAGAGGCTTTGATCGTTATAAGTCCTGTTTTTGAGTTGTATCGATTTTGTTTTCAGGGTGTATTGATTAAATTGGCACAAACGTAGAGCGAACGACAGATTCTAAGGATTCTTTACTATGCACAGGTTAATCCCTTTTATTGCGATTCTAGTACTTTCCCAGAGCGTTGCAGCCAGACCGACCATCGGCCTGGTACTGGCGGGTGGTGGCGCCCGTGGAGCGGCTCATATTGGTATTCTGAAGTACCTTGAGGAACAGAGAATACCGGTGGATCTGGTCACCGGGACCAGTATGGGCGCCATTGTTGGCGGTCTCTATGCTTCGGGGCTGAGCGCTATGGAGATTGAGGCGCTGATGCTAACCATGGATTGGGAACGCAAACTAATTGATGACGTACCCAGGACGGATCGCTCGATTCAACGTAAGTGGCGTGAGGATACTTTTTCAATACCCGGTTCACCGGGGTATAGGAATGGTGAGTTAAAGATCCCGAGCGGTGCTATTCAGGGCCAGAACGTGATTCTTGAAATGCAGAAAATGACCGAACACGTCTCCCACATAACGCTGTTTTCGGAATTGCCCAGGCCTTTTAAAGCGATCGCTACTGACATTGTCACCGGCGAGATGGTGGTACTCGATCATGGTGAACTGGCGGTGGTGATGCGAGCTTCCATGGGCGTGCCGGCGGTTTTTTCACCCATAGAAATTGAAGGAAGGCTGTTGGTCGATGGCGGCGTGACCAATAATTTACCCGTTGATATTGCACGCGATATGGGAGCAGATATCTTGATTGTGGTTGATATCACCTCGCCCATGCTTGATCGTGAACATATTGGAGACATTATTACCATAACCGATCAGCTGACCCGCTTACTGGTTGTCAACAATACAAAGCAGCAAATACAACGTATGCAGGACAGTGATATTCTCCTGGTACCGGCTTTAGGGGACTTCTCTGCTGCGGCATTTACGAGTGCTGCGCAGGCCATAGAAATAGGTTACCAGGCGGCGCTGAGCAAAGGCGCTGAGTTGAATAAACTGGTGCTGGCCGCGGCGGACTATCAAACCCTCGCCAGGCCGCTTGCCGGGAAGCCGATTATTCGATCAATCAGTGTCGAGAACACATCAGGATTAGATGATCAGATCATCCGATCTGCTATTGATGTTCGCATCGGCGATGTGTTTAACCTGGAAAAGGTCTCACATGACATGAACCGGATTCATGGTCTGGGTAATTTTGAACTGGTGTCGTACCAGCTAGATGAGCATGAAGGCCAGGCAGATCTGAAAATATCTGCCGCAAGGAAGACTTGGGGACCTGATTATCTACATTTTGGCTTTAACCTAGATAGTGAGTTCAAGCATGATTCGAGAATCTCGTTTTTGCTGGGTTATTCTCGGGAGGAATTGACTGCAAACGGAGCTGAATGGATAACCCTGGCAGGCATCGGTGATGAGCCTCGGTTACAGACGGGGTTTTACCTGCCCCTGAACTCGCAACGTGACTGGTTTGTTTATGCTGATGCTGAGTATCGAGATGATGCCCTGTACCGTTACGACGGCGAAAAAAGGTCATCGACTTATGCCTTGAGGAAAACTGCAGGGAGCATAGGTTTTGGCTATGAATATGGTTCTCAGTGGAGACTGATGCTAGGCCTGAACCGTGTTCGTGGCCGGGCGCATGCAGTAACGGGTGAGGATTTTACTTCAGGGTCTGGTTTTGAAGAGGCCAGCATTAACCTGCAGTATGTATTTGATACCCGAGATGATGTGGATTTCCCATCATCGGGCTCGATAGTTGAAGCTAAAGTCGCCTCTTATACTGAGTCACTGGGCTCTGATCACTCATTTAACCAATGGCATCTCAGGGCCGGTCATTATTTTGAG
>JAPKEK010000624.1 GCA_028822125.1 Pseudomonadales bacterium
CATTCTTTTGCCGAACAGCAAGATTGCGCTAAAAAAATTCGGAAGGATATTTGATCAATTCCCTAACCAACAAGCCTTTTAATGGGACGCTGGAGACTGGCTTTTCGGCGCACCCAAAGTTGGACTCGATTACCGGTGAGCTACATGCCCTGTGCTACGACTATGCCTCCGACCTGGATAATATACACCATGTGACAGTCGCCGCAGATGGTGGGGTTAAGAGCACACAGGCGATTCCATTACCCAGCCGAAGTATGTTGCATGAATGCGCAATTACAGAAAATTATGTCCTGGTCTTGGACCTCTCCATTCTATTTAGTTTCTATCGACTCGGCAGAGGTTATTTCCCATTCTCCTGGAATGATGAGCATCAGGCCAGGATAGGTTTACTCGACCGACATGGAAATTCAAGCGATGTTAAATGGTTTGATATAGATCCCTGCTATGTGTTTCATACGGTCAACGCGCATGAGGATGGCCAGGGTAACGTAGTACTGGATGCCATGCGATACCAGAAGCTATTTGATAGCGATTGGAATGGGCCCTTTGGTGAACACTCGCCACTGTTAACCAGATGGATTCTAAATGTAAGCCGTGGTACGAGCAGTGAACAGCAGTTGGATGATATCCCCACATAATTTCCTCGAATACACCCGGATTTAGTCGGTCGATTTAACCGTTACAGCTATTGCCTTGGTGTCGGCCCGGCCAAGAACCCTGATTTTGGCAGAATCATTAAATATGATCTGGTAAATGGTTCCAGCGATGTCGTGGAACTGGGAGCGGGGAAAATGGCAGCAGAACCGGTTTTCATTCCAGCCGAAAGCCAGGAATCCGAGGATGACGGTTATATAATGACCTATTGTTATGACAGGGCTGTGGCAAAAAGCGATCTGATTATTTTCAATGCGCAGGATCTCAAGTCGGGCCCCATAGCGGAAATCAGGCTGCCTCAGAGAGTCCCCTTTGGTTTTCATGGGAGCTGGATAGCGGGTTAACTCAAAGAGTTAGAGGCTGCTGTCCTACCAGGATAGCGTTGAATACCCAAAGGATATCAAGCCCTGTTTCTGGGAGTCATCATGTCAGATAAGCACAGGTCTGCGTTAACCCAGGCAATCGAAGCGATCAGAACGACCAATGGCAAAAAACTGGGCAGACTGATTAAGCGAGCACCTGAGATTGTCTTGCTTGAAACCCCTGAGGCAGATACGCTGCTTGGGTTGGCGTGCAGATTAGCAACCGGCAATGTTGCCATTCCTGCCGTCGCCGGAACGCAAAGTCAACATCAGGTAGTTGACATTATCCTTGAAGCCGGAGCAGACCCGGATAAAGGCACGCCGGAGGGATGGTCACCCCTGCATACGGCAGCTATGTCTGGACATAAGGGACTTGCGATAAGGCTGATGACAGCAGGCGCAGCAACTGAAGGTCATCTTTACCAATGCGAGGGTGGATCACCTTTGGCCCTGGCATTATTTTATGCAAAAACTGATGTGGCAGCGTATCTAGCTCAACCTGCTGTACCTGATAATCTGCGCCATGCAGCTGCTCTGGGAAGAAAGCTGGATCGATTTTTCAATAATAATCAGTTAACTTCCAGCGCCAAACAGGGTTTGGATTTTTATCGAGCACTGAAAATTTTTCCGTTTTGGGAGCGAAATTTTTCTCGTCAGGAGATACTTGATGAAGCGCTCAGCTGGGCCTCCAGAAATGATCAAGCTGATAGCATACGCTACCTTATTGAACGGGGTGCCGACGTAAATTCCAATGCCTATCGGGGCACGCCGCTGCTGTGGGCTATCTACAGCGATAGTGTACGATCAGCCCACTTATTACTCGACCTTGGCGCTGATCCAAACTTAAGACATGACTTCGGTGGCAAAGGGCATGGCGTAAATGCCACAGCGCTGCATTTAGCAGCTCAGTTTGGATCTCTCAAATGTATGGAGCTTTTACTGAATCGAGGTGCTGACCCTGATATTGTTGATGGTGCGCATGGCGGCACTGCGCTCGAGTGGGCTGAATTTGCAGGTGCAAAAGAATCAGCTGAAGTGCTGAGGAACTGGGAAAGGTAGTGACGTTCGATAAGTATTACTGCCGGTCCCGGGGCTGCTAGATGCTTGACACCCGGCGCGGATTGTTTTTCACGGTAATGCTTTAATTTAATTCAGCCGGTCAACTATCTAAGTCAATCAGAGCTTCACAGAACCGCTCTA
>JAPKEK010000625.1 GCA_028822125.1 Pseudomonadales bacterium
AAAATTTCTGAGCCATCGTTCAAGAATAATTGCCATCATTGCACTGACCCATCTGGGTTATGTTGACGGCGCCTTCGAAATAGAAGAGAAAAGTTATCTGTATGAACTCTGCCAGGTGTTTAACATCAGTAACGAACTCTTTGCCAGGATAAACAACTGGGTGCGCAGACTGGTGGCATTACATGAGGAAGCAACTAACTTTTTATGAGACTGAGACTCTGGGCTATCAGCTTGTGCTTGTCTTTGCTACTCGCTTGCCAGAATTTCCCGGCAGGTTCAGCATCTAACGCGACCGGTCATTTAATCGCCCATATACCGACGGGGTGGATTGCCCACCACACTGTCCAGAGTAACAGCTTGGATTTTTTCGAGTTCCTGCCACCTGGACAGGACCCGCTGAACTGGCAGAGTAAATTAGTTCTCGAGCGAACCAGAGCGCCAATCACGCTGACGCCCGTGCAGATTCTTGAGCAAGCTGACCAAAAACTGGAAGAAAACTGTCACTCCTTTTCCAGGGCACTGATCTTTTCAGGACAGGAATACGAGATGGATTCAGCGGTTACTCTGGCCACATGCCGAACAACGAAAGACCAACATAATGGCCTGATTCAATTGAGCAAAGCCATATGGGCAAGCCCAGATTGGTATTTCATCAAAGTAAGAGTCAAAGTCTCTGCTTTTTCCCAGGCTGACGAGTTAAAGCACCAGCATTTAATAAAATACTGGTCAACCTTCCTCCGGAAAAACATTGTTTGCAACCCTGATGCAGAACTTTCTGCATGTGGAAACTGAATAGACTGCCGTACATTACAAGGCTTTCTCAACCTTTTTTATCTGTTCAGATCTTATGGTGCGCTTACATGACCGCATTTGTATCTCGATTAAAAAATGTCAGCCGCCGTTTCTTGAACAGGCCCTGTATTCTGTGCAGTCAATCCTGCGGAGGACCCACCGCTATCTGCGCGGCCTGCCAGAAAGACCTGCCCTGGCACCAATCCGGCTGCCTGCGCTGCGGACTACCCCTGCCGAATAACGTAGCGCGATGCGGTGGATGCCTGCCAAAATCACTCTACTTCGATCGCTGCTTATGCGCTTTCAACTATCAATTCCCAGTCAATAGGCTCATTTTATCGTTCAAGAACAACGAAAAGCTTGTCTATGGAAAAGCCCTATCCACCCTGTTTGCAATGCACTTAAAGGATTATCAACCACTGCCTGATATGCTCATGGCCATGCCCATTCATTGGATCACCAGACGACGTAGAGGCTTCAATCAATCTGGATTAATCGCCGCCGATCTTTGCCGGCAACTGGACCTACCCTTACTTCATCATGCCTGTAAGAAAACTCGATGGACCGTCCCACAAAAATCCCTCAATTCTGCTAACCGCTATAAAAATGTTATGAATGCATTTGAAGTAATTCTAGACTTAAACAGTCTGCATATCGGTCTGGTAGACGACGTAGTAACTTCAATGGCGACAACAAATTCTCTGAGCGCCGAGCTGAAAAAGGCAGGCGCACGTGAAATTACTATTTTATGCCTGGCCCGTGCGTCGTTACCGTGAATCCCAATCAAAGGCTATGGTAAAGTTAGTCTGCAGAGAAAAGGATTGACTTATGAATTGGCAAGATATCGACTTGCAACAGCACTTCGAACCGGGCACCAACGCTCCGACAAATTACAATTCAGCTTTTTACATCGTTATATCAGATGGTGATGTCCTGAAACACGACAGATTACCTGTCTGGAAACCCTTGGATCAAAACGAATGGCAATGGAGTGGCCTTGAGGCAAAGGCCCAGCACTACCTGGGTATGATAAGCGATTGTCCATTATACGTTATTGAAGTTGATGAAAATGCTGACCAACCTGAAGGATACTTTTTCGATACTCTATGGTCTTTCCTGGGCAAGGTGGAACTTAATGTGTTTTATCTTATTGGCCGTGCAAAGCAAATAGTTGATTGGTACAACAACCATCAACACTGTGGCCAGTGTGGTAGCGCCACCGAATCGGGACAGGCTGATCGTTCAACGAAATGTAACCAATGCGGGCTGATGTTTTACCCCAGGTTATCTCCTTCAATCATCGTCTGTATCAACAAAGGTAGCAATATACTGCTCGCTCGGAATGCCCAGGCCGGTAGTAATTTTTATAGTACGCTTGCTGGATTCATTGAACCAGGTGAGTCTATTGAGGAAACTGTCCAC
>JAPKEK010000626.1 GCA_028822125.1 Pseudomonadales bacterium
TAGTCGCTTATAAACATGCAGGCACGCTATGGTCTTCACCACACCGAGACGGCTGCCGGATCAAACGATGCGCCCGATTCGGTAAGAAGCACCTGGGTGTGTCGAGAACCACAGCGGTGATAGTTTAGTCACTGATGCGCTATGCTAATGACCTAAACTGAATAAAGGCACCCCATGACTATTAGCATTACAAAATCGAGTATTGATTTTGGCATTGTCACCAAAGACATAGAGCCCATGCTGACCTTTTACAGGGATGTCGTCGGATTGCCTTACCAGGCCAAAGTCGACATGCCTGGTGGAACCACCAAGCACAGGCTCCTAGCCGGTGAATCGGTTATTCACATTCTGGTACAGGCAAAGGAACCTGTCGCGGTCGCCCCTTCGGGCGGTGTTGCAGGAGCAACAGGCTACCGGTACTGGACTATCTCCATCGATAACCTTGAAGAGATCACGGCCCAATGCAGCGACGCCGGCTACAAAGTACCGGTTGCACTAATGAATGTACGCCCGGGAGTCCGTATTTCAATGGTCGAAGACCCGGACGGTAATTGGGTCGAGTTTTTGGAACAGACGTAGCGGCGATTTCATGAATTGGTGCGCCACAAAGTTAGGCTAGCCGTTCGCTGCCTTCAACAAAGGTCATCAATTAGCGATCCCAAATGCTGGATCAGAGGCACTTCGCGCTTCAGAAGCACGTTAACTGAAACCCGGCGTGCCCTATTAAAAACGCTAATTACGTTAACTGTTCTTTTACAGCAGCCAGACGTTCGATGCATGCCATGCATTCTTGCTGGTTACTGCTGATGTTTCTTACAATAATGTCGGTAAAACCCTGTTCTTCGAGGACCTTAATCTGGCCAGCAACCTCTGAAGCGGAACCGATCATCAACCCATCATCCGGAATGCCTCGATAACCTTTCTCCACGTAGGGCGTGGCGACTTTCTTGGCATCCTCGCTGGAGGAACCAACATAGATGTCTCGGCGAATCGCTTTCGCCGTCGGCACACGGTCATATTTAGCACAGTGTTCCATATAGCGATCCAGCACCTTGCCAGAATCAACTGGCGACAAGGACGGTGCAGCAAGCCAACCCTCTGCCATACGCGCAGTGCGTTCTATAGCCTTATCAACCAACGACCCCACCCATATATCGACATGGTCAGTTGGCACCGGGGAAATTTTCGCCTGTGAAAGGTTCCAGTATTTCGGCTCGTCAACCCTTTCGCCGCGCCACATGCCGCGCATGCTGTTAATACTGGCCACAAACATGCCGACTTTTTTGGACATATCGATACCCATTGCTTTGCCCTGACGCTCGTCACCCAGGCCACACTGCATGATGAACTGGCCCTTACCCAGGCTTGCGAGAGTACCGATTTGTTCAGCAAGGGTGACAGGGTGCCAGAGCGGTAACAAATATAATGCGCCATAAGGTTTGTCACCCCACTCTGCCAGCATTCGCGCCAGCATCACATTGTTCTGGTAGTAGGGAAATGGCGTCACATGGTGATCACCCACAAATAGGGTATCGAGCCCGGCATCACGGGATGCTCTGGCTCGTTCAATCATGTTACTCGCACCCTCGCGCGGATCCTCTACATAATGTGAAGAGGTCACCGATATTCCAATTTTCATTTGATACCTTCGTTACTCGTCTGTGACCCTTTGGCCGATAAGATACTGCTCAACCGTCGTGTATCAGTGGCGTGCTCGAGCTTCCTGGTGGTTACCTAACCTCTCACCCCGCTTCAAGCTGGATTTGAAACCCCGGGGCTGCATTGCAAAGCAACTACCGGTCCAGGTAAGAGACCAGCGCCCCGGTCATACCTTCATAGGCGGCGCTTAAAGCGACTCCCGTCTGACCCTCTGAACTTGGGTCTCCGGTGTCAAACTCTCCCTTCCAGATGATTTCACAAACTGAACCGACATCGACTACCTGGATAACGGCTTTGTACTGCTTCATCCCTAGGGGTTCACCATAGACCAGGTCATAGCCAAGCATTCTCTTGACCGGATCCAAAAGAGTAAGCCTTTCGGCAATCTCATTCCCTGACATCTTGAGGTGACGCACCATGCCGATACCCTCGCCCTCAATGGCAATTTCTCCCGCTCCTCCGCCAGCCCAATTCAGGAACCCCCTAAAATCAGCCAGCACCTCCCAGACCTTTTCACCGGACGCATCTGCAGACAGTGTTAAATTGACTTCCT
>JAPKEK010000627.1 GCA_028822125.1 Pseudomonadales bacterium
GGCAATTTTAATACTAAAATTGCGAAAAAGTCGTTATTTGGTTTGCACGATGAGAATGAGTCCCTATAATAACTGCGCATGTTTTGCCTGCTGATACACAAAAATCAGGAATTCCGTGCTATTTCCTAAAGTTTTAGTGCATAAGTGAATATCCTTATACTGTTTGCTTGACAAACAATGGATGCTTCTACATCCTTCGACTGTGCATTTTGTGAGCAATGCCAGTAACGCTGTAGCGCTATCGGTAAAGCTAACAATAGACAAGTTCATAAGAGTAATAATCCGAATAGGTAAGATCATGAAACAACTGCAATCCAGTTCAGGGCTGTTAGCAGCACTGCTCCTCTTGGTGTCATTGGTATCGGTAAAAACAGTACAAGCGCAAAGTCTTGATGAAGTATTGGGGGTTCGAGAGGCCACAACCCTAGAAGGGAAGAGATCTCAAGCTAAAATAGATGAGCTTAAAGATGATACCCGCGATCTGCTGTCGCAATATAAAAGGGTGATGAAAATCGTTGATGGTTTGAAAGTATACAACCTTCAGCAGGAGAGGTTGATCAGGAATCAGAATGAAGAGTTGGCTGAACTCGCTAATTCTATTGACAGTGTCACCGTGATCGAAAGGCAGATCGGTCCCCTGATTGAAAGGATGATAGATAATCTGGCTAAATTTGTTGAGCTCGATGTCCCCTTCCTTATGGACGAACGCGACGATCGAATCGCGTTTCTTCGCGAAACTCTGGATCGAGCTGATGTCAGCGTAGCTGAAAAGTTCAGCCAGGTCATGCAGGCCTATCAGGTTGAAAATGCCTATGGTTCCACTATTGAGCCCTACACAGACATGATTGATGTCAATGGAAAGGCAACTTCGGTCGACATGTTGAAGTGGGGACGCGTTTCGCTGGTTTTTCAGACGTTGAATGGTGAAACCACCGGTGTCTGGGATAATACCAAGCGTGACTGGGTGATCCTAGGAGATGAATACAGGGCGGGTGTTAGAGACGCGCTACGTATAGCGCGCAAGACCCAGACAGCGGACCTTGTGAAGCTACCAGTAAGAGCGGCAGGGGAGTAGGTGATGAAATTATTGTTAAAGAATCTGGCAGGATTGCTGTTAATAGCGAGCTTTAGTGCTCAGGCAGCAGACGAAGCAGTGCAAGCGAGTTCGCTTTCGGAACTGTTAAACATGGTAAAGGAAGGCAAGGTTGTTAATGGCCGTATCAACGAACGTCGGGAGAAGGAATTTCTCGCCGACAAGTCGAGGCAGAATCAGGCGTTGCGAAGTGCTCGAAGGCAGCAGGCAAATGAAGAGGCTCGATCTGAACGACTCGAAGCTCAATTTGAAAAAAATGAGCAGAATATAGCGGCTCAGCAAGAGATACTGGCAAAGCGACTCGGTTCATTGCGCGAGTTATTTGGCGTATTGCAGCAGGTCAGCGGGGATACCCAGGGCGTTTTCGAGGGTTCAATTATTAGTGCAGAACTGCCAGGCCGGGGTGAATGGTTGAGCGATTTCGCTAAATCCATGGGTAGGAGTTCTAAACTGGCGACAATCGAAGAGATTGAAAGACTCTGGTTTCTGATGCAGGAAGAGATGACTGAATCGGCCAAAGTCAGCCGTTTCAGAGCCAATGTCATCAAACTGGACGGAGAGGAAAAAGAACAGGACGTTATTCGTATAGGCGCTTTCAACCTGATCAGTGAAGGTGGTTACGTTGCCTACGACATCGATAATCAGATTATTGCAGAGCTTCCTAAACAACCGTCAGCGCGGTTTGTGGATTCCACGGTTGAACTGGGTGCTGCTACCTCCGGATACGTCCCCTTTGGACTGGATCCAACCCGGGGACAGCTCCTGGCGCTACAGGTACAGGTGCCCACCCTCGAGGAAAGAGTCCATCAGGGCGGTACACCCGGCTACGTCATTATTTTTCTTGGCGCCATTGCGCTGGCAATTGCTATTTACAAGTTCACTGCTCTGACTTTAGTTGGAATGAGTGTTAACCGCCAGGCGAAGAACCCTGATACGGCCGACATGAAGAATCCCCTTGGACGGATTCTGGCAATTTATGAAGATAACAAGACTGTGGATTCAGAAACTTTGATGCTTAAAATTGATGAAGGGATACTCAAGGAACAACCTAGCATTAACCGTTTTATTGGCTTCATTAAGATAATCTCGATGGTGGCACCGCTGTTAGGCCTGCTGGG
>JAPKEK010000628.1 GCA_028822125.1 Pseudomonadales bacterium
ACGATGAGATTACCGATACAATGACAATTCTACTAAATTTTTTGCTCGCCACTGAGTTTCGCTTAATAAGACCTCGAATCCATTACGAAGGTCGAGTAGTGCGCGCTTTTCTGCCCAAAAAAGGGCATTAAATCCATTGGGAAACCTATGGGGAAAGACAACAAAAACCTCTCAACCCAAGATGCATAAATCTCTTCCACTGAGCAAGTTCATCGAAGTTGACAATCGTGACAAGAACTTCAAACGGGAGGTATAAAACGGCGTATTGAAGAAGTGGATACCGGCATTGATCAATACCTGTCCCTGTTGTCTAAGACCGAAGCACAAGCACCCTCTCAAGAGACCCGACCTATCAAGGACCAGCTCGATGCACCTGTTGAGTCACTGGATGGGAGCGACTCACTCTTTGACTAAAACCACCGCTAAGGTCACTACTGAAGTGAGTCTTCATGTATTTGCATACAATATGAGGCGGGGATCAACCTGGTAAGTATGTAAGCTATAATCGAAGCGTAAAGTTACGATTGCATCTCTATAAATGGGTATTAGGTGCACGTTGGGGATATAAACCGGTTATTGCATAACTGAACAATAGGCTATGGATATTATCAAGCTGCCTGGCGTAGAGCTCGCCAGACTCATTAAAAGCGGAGAAACCAGTGCCGCAGAAGTGCTGGAAGCGACTTTGTCGCGTATTAAAGAAGTCGATCAGCATTTAAACGCTTTTGTGAATTTGGATGTATCGGGAGCCCGCACTCAGGCGCGCCTGGCTGATCAAATGGTTGCAGATAATGCTGCAGAGGATCTTCCTGCACTTCATGGCGTGCCCTTTACCGTGAAGGATTTACTTGATACAGCTGGCGTGCGATCTACCTACGGTTCCAGAGCATTTGCAGCTTATATACCAGACACTGATGCTGTCGGTGTGGCGAGGATGCGCCAGGCAGGCGCTATTTTGGTGGGTAAAACCACGACCCCAGAGTTTGCCGTGAAAGTCACAACAGATTCACTGCTTTGTGGCATTACGCGTAATCCGTGGAATACCAGACTGACCTCGGGTGGTAGCAGTGGTGGTGCTGCTGTCGCCGTAGCCACAGGAATGGGAACTCTGGCAGTGTCCACCGACGGGGGCGGCTCAGCTCGGATACCCGCGGCGGTCTGCGGGGTTTTAGGCCTAAAACCCACCCTTGGGGCGATTCCCCATGAGACCTGGCCCTTTCATTTTGGCAATAATAGTACGGTTTCAATAAATTCCCGGACAGTGCCTGATTTGGCGGCCATGTTAAATGCGATGTCGGGTGCTCACCCTTCTGACCCCTTGTCGAGAAGGCTGCGCAGACCCGTTGAGATTGCGAAAGACCCCGAACTCAAATTGAAGGGGAAAAGGTTGTTAATGATTCCATCGATGGGTGGTAATACGGTCGATCAGGAGATGCTTGAGTCTGTCGAGGCGATGCTCTCTCTTCTGGCATCATCCGGTATGAATATCGAGGTGGCCAGTTCCGATCCCATAAAATTCGATTCGAGTATCTTTTCGAACCTGTTGACGACTAATCTCGCCGCCAGAGTTCGTTCCATGACTCAGCAGCAGCAAGCGCTTCTGGATCCAGGATTGCATCAGTTACTTGAGGGCTGCGACTATCATAGTGACGGTGTCCAACTTCAACAACAAGCCATGGAGCGATCCCGGTTATATGATCGTGTTGAAACAATTTTCAGTGAATTTGATTTTATTGTTACACCCACGGTGACGGCGAGACCCCCACCTGCAGATTCTGATGGGGTGCAGCGAGTCAATATTGGTGGCGAAATGCTTCCTTTGAGTCGCTGGTGGATCCATTTAGCGCAGGCCAATATGACCGGACATCCGGCAATTTCTATACCTTGCGGTTTTATCGGGGAATCGCTTCCAACTGGACTCAATGTCATGGCCGGCTGGGATTTGGAGCAGGAATTGCTTGATCTGGCCGCGCTGATTGCCGTGTTGAAGCCCTGGATGGATAGGTGGCCAGAATTCAACGTGTGAACGTTTGATTTCTATCCTCTGCGTTTAGATAGCATGACATAGCCGTCTTTAACTCGATAGCGACAGGTTAGGCCCAACCAAGTTGCTGGCGGCTGATCGTATCATTCCAAATCGTCGTCAGTGTCGAGGCCATCAGACTGTGGTGTATCAAATTTAATCGCAAATATGGTGCTGCTGCTCTGA
>JAPKEK010000629.1 GCA_028822125.1 Pseudomonadales bacterium
TAACGTGGCTTATAGTCTAGACCCAGGTAAGCTGTAGATGGCCTACTATCCTGCCAATGTCATGCCAGTGCCGAATGATCTGCGTCCCCAGCCAGTGGATCGTAAGGCCGCCATGGCAACAGCAAAGAATTTGGAAACACCGGCGACTGCCCGAAAACGCGCCGCCAGTGACCATGCTGTCCCTGAGCAGTACAGGGCAACACCTGAAAATCCTCATGGCCCGCTGGGAAGCGATTTTAAACCGAGTGTTTATGCTACTGAAAATGATAAGAAATAATGCTGAAAGCCGGAGTGGCCAGGCACCCCGTTAGGGGGTTGATTTGCTCTGATCGAATTCATTGAATGGGTACGTAACTAGGTTAAAGAAACCATTGCCACCGATGAAGAGGATTGGCGCATGGATGACGAGTCGGCAGCAGGCGTGGGTTAGCAACAAGGCTCTTTGCGCTTTTGCAGGCTCCATCGCTGCTTAATTGCCTGGGTTTTCGCCCCCAGGGCTTGCTCGATTGAAGTTGCCAGAGCGTCATGTGATATTGTTAGCTTAACAGTCTGGTGTTTGCCCCCGCAGTTATTCATGCGGTGGTCAACTAAATTAGAAGTCACGGGGAACAAACAGCAATGGCTACAGCGATAAAAAAAACGTTCTGTCGATACTGCCACGCTTATTGCCCAATGCTCGCAGAAGTATCCGAGGGCCGGGTAACCAAGGTCAGGCCCGACATAGACAATGCCATGTATGGCGGTTATACCTGTATTAAGGGCCGCCAGCTGGTAGAGCAGATGTACCAGCCAGAGCGCTTGACATCTTGCCAGGTTAATACGGGCAGTGGCGGGTTTGCTGATATCGGCAGCGAACAGGCTATCGATGAAATCGCCGAACAGGTTCGAAAATTAGTCCAGCAATATGGTCCACGTAGCATTGCGACCTATAATGGCACAGTGGCTTTTCAGAATTCGGCTCAGCTGGCCTACAGTCGGGCCTGGCATGCCGCATTAAATTCACCGTCTTATTACACCAGTGTGACCATCGACCAACCGGCCAAGGTTTTCGTTGGCTCACGCATGGGTTACTGGGCTGCAGGGAGCCATTTTTTCCATGACGCTGATGTCGCCATGGTAATAGGCAACAATCCCCTGGTTTCGCACTATGCTCCCCCGGGGGGCGTGCCCTCGGTCAGCCCGGCGGACCAGTTGCGCCGAGCCCGCAAGCGGGGCTTGAAGTTGATAGCGATCGACCCGCGCGAAACAGAGCTGGCTCGTCGGGCCGATTTACATCTGCAGATTAAGCCAGGAGAAGATGCGGTCCTGCTAGCGGGCATGATCAGAATCATTCTCGCAGAAAACCTGCATGATGCGGCCTTCTGTGCTGAGTTCACCAGCGGGCTGGATGAATTACGTGCCGCGGTTGAAGGTTTTGATCTGGTGACCGTTGCTGGTCGAACAGACATCCCCGGTCAATTGATCCTTGAAGCTGCTCGATTGTTCGCAGCGGGACCGAGGGGCGGGGCGATAACTGGGACCGGACCTGAAATGAGTGCTTATCCCAATCTGACCCAGCATCTGGTTGCTTCACTGAACAGCATCTGTGGCCGCTTTTATCGTGCCGGCGACAGGCTGCCTAACCCTGGCGTATTGTCGCCACCCTCGTCGCGCTATGCCCAGGTGTTTGAAGTGCCCGTTGCATGGGGGCAGGGGGCTCGCTGTCGCAGCAGACCGGAATTCGGAGAATTGATCTCGCCGAGTAAATTTGGCCCGGTCGGTGAAATGCCAACGTCTCAATTACCTGATGAAATACTCCTGCCTGGTGATGGTCAGGTGAAAGCTCTGTTTGTGATTGCTGGCAACCCGCTGATGGCATGGCCCAACCAGCAGAAGACGTTTGAGGCATTACAGGCGCTTGATTTGCTGGTTTGTATTGATCCCTATATGTCCGCCACAGCAGAAATAGCGGATTATGTATTAGCGCCTAAACTGACACTGGAGCGAGAGGATGTCACCCTGCTGTCTGATCCCTGGTACGAAAAACCTTACAGTCAATACAGTAAAACAGTGGTTGATACCGATCATGATGTGATCGAAGAGTGGGAACTTTACTGGGGCCTCGCCCAAAGGCTCAATCTTGAGGTCAAAATTGGCAATCAGTTGATCCCGAATTATCCTAAACCCACCAAGTTCGAATTGCTTCAGGCGATTACCTC
>JAPKEK010000630.1 GCA_028822125.1 Pseudomonadales bacterium
CACGTTCATTTCCTTTTATGATGGTCTGCGACTGATGGCTTTCGATATTTGTAACGGTGAGAAAATGTGGAAGTAATACACCTTTTGAATTTCTGATGTGGAAATATCGCTGGTGTTCCCGCATTGCCGAGATCAGCGCTTCTTCCGGAACACTAAGAAAAGAAGCTGAGAAAGAGCCTGAAAGTACGACCGGCCACTCCACCAGCGCCGTGACTTCATCGAGCAGGTCTTCGTCTCGGGTGACCATGCCGTCTAGATCTGCAGCTGCTAGCTCCAGTTGAGCAATTATCTGATTACGCCGCTCTTCGAAGTTTACCACGACCTTTTCTTCGCCTAGAACTGCTTCATAGTTCTGGGCATGGTCAATAGCACGTTGCTTTCTGCCCATGTAACGGTGCCCGCTGGTTACCCTGTCGGACTTTTTACCAAACAGAGTACTGGCCAGAATGGTGCTTCCATACAGGATTAAAAGCCACTGAACGGGCCTGACAAATTCGTCTCTTGAAAACCCCCAGCGCATTTTTTTGGCTATGGGTAGTTTAGCTGTGGATTGATGTAATATGGTTTCGATTAAATCCTTCAGGCTCTTACCAGGCTTACTGGATCGATACACCACCCAGCTTCCCTTTTTGGTTTCGAGCGTCTGCAGGTCACTTAGTTCATCTATACCACAGGACTTTGCGAAACCAAGCAAAGCCTTGCTTGGTTTGCCTTGACTATCGTAGGCGGCGCTCAGCGAAGGGCCCTTTCGTTCTATGTTTTGATCTGCCTGTTGACTGGCTAGTCCGTTAACTCTAACCGCCAGTCGGCGCGGTGTGGAAAAAGTTTCAATGTCCTGAAAAGGGAGTTGTAAGGCATCCAGTTGAGTGGCGATTTCCCGCCCCAGTGCATCCATTAGCGGCTTCAGGTGTTTGGGTGGCAGTTCTTCCATGCCGATTTCTATAAGCAGTGGTTTAACTGCCATTGGGTTTCTCCTGCATCGCCGCCTGGCGAGCTGATTCTACAGCGAGAGGAAAACCCAATGCTTTTCGGGCATTGAAATAGCTTTGTCCAACTGCGCTTGAAAGCGTCCTCACTCTTAACATAAAGCGTTGTCGTTCGGTAACCGATATGGCTTGCCGGGCATCTAGCAGATTGAAGGTGTGCGAAGCCTTGATAACATATTCATAGGCGGCCAACGGCAGATTAACATCGAGCATTCTGGTGGTCTCGCTTGCATAAAACTCGAATTGTGAAAAGAGTCCTTTAATATCTGCCTGGTCAAAATTAAAAGCCGACATCTCGACTTCATACTGATGGAAGACGTCTGCGTAGGACACGATACCGTTGTCATTTTTCGCCCACACAAGTTGTTGGAAATCCTCTACACTCTGCAGGTAAAGTGCCAGGCGCTCAAGTCCATAAGTGATCTCACCCATGACTGGAAAGCATTCCTGTCCGGCTACCTGTTGAAAATATGTGAATTGGGTTATTTCCATGCCATCCATCCAGACCTCCCAACCCAGTCCCCATGCGCCCAGAGACGGGGATTCCCAATTGTCCTCGACGAAACGAATATCGTGCACCTTGGTATCGATACCCAGATATTGTAGAGATTCCAGATACAGCGCCTGGAAATTTTCTGGATTGGGTTTCATGACTACCTGGAACTGGTAGTAATACTGGTATCTATTAGGGTTCTTTCCGTAACGACCGTCAGTGGGCCTTCGACACGGCTGTACATAAGCTGCCGACCAGGATTCAGGACCAATGGCTCGTAAAAAGGTGGCTGGATGAAAGGTACCCGCACCCACTTCCATGTCATAAGGCTGCATGAGCACACAGTTCTTTTCAGACCAGAAATGTTGAAGCGAAAGAATTAGATCCTGGAACGTATCTGTTTTTGCCATCCGGGAATTGCTCTGTATTGAAAAGTCGGTAAGTATAACCAATATTGAACAGGGTTAACGATATGAAGTTAAGATGTGGTTGGGCAGACGGCGATCCGATGTACGAAAAATATCATGATGAAGAGTGGGCCGTGCCCCTTTATGATGATACTTTATTATTTGAGTTTTTGTTACTGGAAGGATTTCAGGCTGGATTGAGCTGGATTACTATTTTAAAGAAACGAGATCACTATCGACGAGTTATGGATGCTTTCAACGCTGAAAAAATCGTCCGATACGACGAGGCTAAAATTCAAGCG
>JAPKEK010000035.1 GCA_028822125.1 Pseudomonadales bacterium
TCAGCAATACGCCTGTACAGGGATGGAACCGGGAGAAAGACGGATACGAGGTCAGAACTGCCTGCGGATTGATCAGAGCAAAAGAGATTGTGGTCGCGACTAATGGTTACACACCCTATGCATTCAGAAAATTCAGAAGACGCATTATTCCAATTCGCTCTGCCATCGCTGTGACTGAAGAACTTGATACAGACCTGATAGAGCGCCTGTCACCACGCCGGCGAATGCACGGTGACACACGTCGACTGGTTGTTTACTACCGAAGGACGCCCGACGGTAAACGTCTGCTGCTGGGTAGTCGAACGCAGGGTCCGCTGGATCAGTACGATCAAATTGCCGCCGCGATCAGAAAAACCTATACGCGAATTTATCCTGAACTTGAGCCCATACCCTTCAGTCATTGCTGGGCAGGTACGGTGGCCTATACATTTGATCATGCGCCGCACACGGGGACACTTGATGGGATTCACTATGCCATGGGGTATTGCGGGTCCGGCGTTGTTCGCAGCGTGTATCTCGGTACCCGGCTGGCCGGTAAAATGCTCGGTAGGGCAGATTCACAGACAGCCTTTGATGAACTGCCTTTTACCGCACCTTTTTATTACTGGGGTTACCCTCTGGGGTTGAACTGGCTGATGAAGTGGCATGCGCTTCAGGATAGGATGATCTGAGGGCTGCTTGCATAGGCCGATCTGGAATCGTTTTACCTGATTTTTGACCATGACGTTACATTCCGTTTCATCGGTTCTGGAAAGGCTTGGGTCAGGGGTGCACCTTTTCCTGCTGTCTCTCCTTTTTAGCGCCGATTTATTTGCCTTGACGCAGCATGCGGCCGGGTCTTGCTGCTGTGGTTGAGCCATTGTCGAATGCGAGTATGCCGGACACCCAGACTTTAATGACACCCTGAGACAGCGCTTGCGGATGCATTAGCGATGCCTGATCACGGATGCTGTCCGGATCGAACAAGACCAGATCTGCGATGGCACCTACCCTAATCTCGCCTCTTTGGGTAAATCCCATATTTTTTGCTGCATTCGAAGTCATGCGCTGAATGATTGCTTCAATATTTAGAATTTTCATCTGTCTGACAAATTTTGAAAATACCCTGGGAAAAGCGCCAAAGCCGCGTGGGTGACCTGTGTAGCTGCCATCGCTGCACAGGTTGATATGAGGCCAGGTAAGCAATGCGGCAATATCCTTATCGCGCATAGAGCGACCCATAATACTCTCCGCGCTCTGGCCGTCATGACCTTTGCTCCAGGCGGCTGACTCTTTCATCAGATAAGCGACAGTCCTGGCTTCACTCAGGCCTTTCATTGCTGCTATCTCTTTGACACTTTTGCCTACAAAAGCGGGTTCAGGTAGATAACGAGTGAAAATGATACCGTCCGCTGGTGTTAATTCATCCAGGACGAATTGAATCTCTTTCAGATTATCAGGGTCGCGATCGGGCAGGAGCACCCAGATGGTTGATTCCCAGTATTCGTATGGGTAGATGTCTGCTGTGATGCTTACGCCTTGCGAGCGTGCCTCATCGAGGCGACTCAGTAATCGCGCTGTTTTACCCCAGGAAGCCCTTGCCGCCAGTTTAAGGTGGGATATTTGAACTGGCATGCCTGTAACACTTCCAATGGAGATGATCTCATCGATAGCATCCCAGAAAAAACGGTCTTCGCTCCTGATGTGCGAGATATAACGGCCGCCTGCCTCAGCGGTGTCTTGGGCCAAAGCAATAATTTCCTGGGCATCAGAGTGAAGACCGGGTTCGTATTCAAGGCCTGTGGACAATCCAAGGGCACCAGCGGAAAGCTCCTGACTCAAGAGCTCGCGCATCTGTGTAAGTTCGCTTTTTGTTGCCAGTCGCTTGAAATCTTCACCCATCGCCTTATGTCTTAGGGTGTTGTGGCCCACATAGGAGGCAATGTTGACACTTGCCGGTTTGTCTTCATATTGGCTAAAGAATTTTTCCAGTGGAAATGAATGACCGCCATCCTGCCCGACTACGATTGTGGTTATACCCTGGGAAAGCAGTGGAAGTGAGTCTCTGTTTGTTTCTAGGCCATAATCGTGATGGCTATGGGTATCAATAAAACCGGGCGCCAGGGTAAGTCCACCAACATCGATGATCTGTTCACCGCTGGCCTGTTTAAGTTCGCCAACGCCTGTTATCCGGTCTCCTTTTATTCGGACCGCGCCCATGATTGCAGGCGAACCCGAACCATCAATGATCTTTGCATTGGTTAACAAAATCGATGCCTTTGCGCTGGCCATCGCTGCAGAGAGGGTAAACAGGACGACAATAACAATTATTTTGTTCAATGATAGAAATCCTGAGTCTGGGTAAGGCCCAGAGTAAGGTGTGTCGGTAGCGGAGTAAAGTACTGGAATGCATTGCATTAATGCGGTCAGAGGCCAGCTTCTATTTTGAGTTTGCAGACCAATGTGTGGTTGGTTCTGCCTGGCGTTCGGGCATGGTTTTTGAGATCTGGTTGTATACTATGATGCTGGCTCCGGTGGCGATAACAAAAGATAAAACCAGTCTGTCGTAGTCGTTTTTAGAAAATCAACCGACTAGCCGCAATTCCTGTGCTGACGGAAATGCCCTGACTGCTATGTCACTTGAATACCAGAATCGAACTATCGTTGCATGGTTAATATAACAGTGCTGTAGTTAGAAGCTAAATTCACAGTTTTGGAGATCAGTCATGAAGCTATTGAGTAAAGCAGTATTAGGACTTTGTTCTTTGTTTGTAATGGGCATTGCATCGGTCAGTTGGGCGGAACCGGTTATGAACCTGATTACGGTTAATACCCAGGACCCCATGGGATATGCTAACTGGGCCCGGGCCAGTTCTCCCGCCATTGCTAAAAGCAATAACGCTATGGCAATGGGCCTTTGTGTGCCTCGAGCAGGTGCTGAGGTTATGGGTGATGTTTTTCTGTGGAGCTTCTTTGATTCGCAGACCACCGCCTGGAAAGTGAGCCCCATGAACCCGGTTACCGTGGCTGAGGTGGCAAAGATGGAAGTCGATAGAACCATACGCTATTGGGATAATTGGCGTATGGTTCGTGAAGGGGCTGAATTGTGGCCGAAAAGTTACCTCTGGAACGTGGTCGTGAAGACCAGTGATGTCCCAGGTTATTTGACCGCTGTAGATAATCTGATGGCTGAAATGAAAAAAAATGGCTTGGGAGATATTGTTCTGCAGGCTTTTGTGGCGGACACGGGCAAGTGGTCTGGTATGGTCATGGTGTCCATGTCTGCCAAATCTGCCGAACGTCTAGGTAACGCGCTCGACGCGAGAACACAGCCTTGGTTTGCCAAAGTGCTGTCAGATTTTGCTGGTATCCGAGAGTATCATCATTCCTGGGCGCTGGATTGCGAAGCTTATTATATGCAGGCGCAATAACGCTGAGCGGGACAGGCCAGAGGACCCCGAGTCGAGCCAGGCTCGTGGGCCACTCTTGCCCGAAGTCATGATAGTGAGTTAATTTTACCTAAGCGCATTGGCCCACTAGAAAGAGGCCTGTTTATCCGTCGCCACTGGGCTGCAGGCCTATGATGCAGCGTTGTCTATTGGCCTGCTTCAAGGTTATTCCGATTCGAGCAGCAGCTAAGCTCAAGGTAGTCTGCGCACGACCGGTGAAATAGTGACTTTCCCCTTGCATTGTCATATAACAATGTTTGCTGTGAGAGGAGCCGGGTCAATGTCAGTAAGTTCGAAAGAAAGTGCAATGCGCAGAGTTGCTGCGACTTCCTTGGCGGGTACCAGTATTGAGTGGTATGACTTTTTTATCTATGGCACGGCCGCCGCGCTGGTTTTCCCAAGGGCATTTTTCCCAGCAGATTTACCGCCCCTGGTTGCCCTCATTGCAGCCTTTGGCACTTTTGCGGTTGGTTTCATTGCACGACCCTTTGGTGGTGCATTGTTTGGTCACTACGGGGATTTGTTTGGAAGGAAAAAAGCCCTGGTTAGCGCATTGCTGATGATGGGTGTTGCCACGACCCTGGTTGGTTTTCTACCAACCTATAGCAGCATTGGCATAGCGGCGCCGCTTCTGTTAACGCTGCTGCGATTTGTTCAGGGGCTGGCAGTGGGTGGTCAATGGGGTGGTGCCATGTTACTGGTGACGGAAAACGCACCAGCGGATAAAAGAGGCTTTTACGGTGCCTTTGCCCAGGCGGGCGCGCCACTGGGCCTGGTCTTGGCCAATATTGCCTTCCTGGTGGTCAGCGGATCGCTCTCTGATGATGCCTTTATCAGCTGGGGCTGGCGAATTCCCTTTATTTTAAGTATTGCGCTTATCGCGTTGAGTCTCTATGTACAGTTAAGCCTGGAAGATACGCCTGCATTTAAAGCGCTCCAGGATATTCAAGCTGAGCGAACCGAGCATGGTAATGAAGGTGATCATGCTGTTAACGCGCCGGTGAAACGTTCTCCTATCCTTGAGGTGATTCGGTTGCAGCCCAGAGAAATTGTACTGGCTGCAGGTGCGTTTCTGGCAGTGCAGGTTACCTTCTACATATTGGTCGCCTTTGTCGTGGCTTATGGCACAAATCCAGCAGGGCTGGGTCTTTCCAGAGACATGATGTTAACTGTGGTGCTGATAGCCTCGTTGGTGCAGATTCCTGTGCTGTTTCTCGCTGCATCGTATTCTGACCGGCACGGCAGACGCGGAATTTATATGCTGGGCGCCATTTTGGGCGGCTGCTGGGCATTTGTACTTTTTCCATTGATCAATACAGGCGAGTTTGTGTGGGTGCTGTTAGCAGCCTGCGGCGGGCAGATTTTTGTAGGCCTGATGTATGGTCCCCAGGCTGCGCTTCTCACCGAGCTATTTAGCACCCGGGTTCGATACTCGGGCGCGTCGCTGGGTTATCAACTCGGCGCTATCTTTGGTGGTGCCTTTGCACCCATTATAGCAACAGCCCTGTGGAGCGAGTTTGGCACGGTCTATATCTCGGTGTACATCGCATTTGTATCGGTACTGACGCTAATCTCAGTGATGTTATTATCCGAGACCTCAGGCTCCGAATTGGAACATGCATAGCAGTGAAGCCGGGCCTCAGCGGTCGCTTGGGTTGCATTAGATTGGCGGGTTTGTACCGATAGAATAAATATTCTTACATCCTGCTATGCAGGCTGAAAGGGCATCAAAACAGAAACCGGGTGCGTTCTGGCCTAGGTATCACATACGGATCTTGGGGACTCGAAATGTGTATAAGGAACATAGCCTTTTTGCCGGTAAGAAAAGTATGCTACATGCCTGGTACTATCAGATCGGTTAGCCATTCCACGGTGTAGAATTCGATCGTCAAATATCAGACACGAGCCCGCACTCATGGCACTTGAGCAGTATTCGGGCGCTGCCGTACAGGCCCCGTTTACAAGCAGGACAGGAGAAGTTCCTGCATGCTGGTATACCAGTTGGTCGGATACCAGCGTTGGGTTGGCCAGATGATTAGTAAGCAGGTGCGAGCCGCGGGCAAGCTCGGTAGGGCCCATAACCAGGGGTAGGTCATTTAGTGCAATGAGCACATTAATAGCGTGCGCTGGATGGTGTTCGGTTGCCTCGTGGGGTGAATCTATGTGCCAGTGTTGTTCCGGGCTAGCGGGTTCAGAAGATACCACGCCACTGAATGCGTGTTCGGCATCCTGCCCCAGGATATCGGTGATGAAGGTCCACCAGGGCATCTGCTGGTGAGCAATTGCAAACTGTTCTGGCGTAATGGGTATGTCCCATCGACCCGGCGAGCGTTGCACGATCTCCCGATAGCCAGCACGGCTGCCAATACCGATCTGTTTTTTGCCGAGGATGTTTTTTACGTCAGCTTCAATCTCGCGAGACACCTTTAACAACTGCTCAGTTAATGCTGGCTCGCACAGCCGATGCACCAGTGAAAAGCCGTCGTTCTCCAATTGCGACAGTACCCGTTTATGCTGTTGTTGCAGGTTTGTAAGATCCATTATGCCCTTATGAACTATGACTTTATTTGGTAGTTTCTGTATCTAGTGCCCGTGTCATCACGCTCAGTCACTGTAGCGCTGCTTGTTCGCTGGCTTATACATTTGTTTGGAGCTGTATTTTCGGTTATTTGCTGTCAGAAAGCCATTGGTGCAGTATTGAATGCCTGACATTCGGGAGCGTGGCTTTCCTATTGAGTGAAGAAGCGATTCAGCAAACGATCGAGGCGTTACGCTATGTGCTGGAGGCGCATAATCTGGATGCAAAGGTAGCGGCTTATGCATAGGAGGTATTTGCCGTTAGGAATGCCATTCGCTTATATAGGAAGTTTTAAGGGGAGTTATATGCAGGAATTTTCTGACCGTGTTGCAGTGATCACTGGGGCAGCAAGTGGGATTGGTCTGGGCATGGCACGGGCATTTGCGGCACGAGGTATGAACCTGGTGTTGGCGGATCTTGATGAGGCAGCGCTCGCCCGGACTGTTTCAGAATTTAGTGACGCTGGTATAAGAGCGGTCGGGCAGCGCTGCGATGTATCGAAGTTAGATGAAGTTGAGGGGCTGGCGGACAAGGCGATTAAGACCTTTGGCAACATTCATGTAGCGTGCAATAACGCAGGCGTTGGAATTCCCACCTCTGCCCGAAGAATGAAGCTGGCTGACTGGAAATGGATCATTGATGTGGATCTGTGGGGCCCCATCTATGGGGTTAAAGTATTTCTACCGCTGATAGAGGAAGCAGGGGAAGGGCACATCAATGCCACATCTTCCATGGCAGGCTTGATCTCCAGTCAGATGATGGGTGCTTATAATGTAGCCAAGCACGGGGTGGTTGCGCTAATGGCGGCGACCGAACGTGAGCTTCGGTCCAAAAAAAGCCCGATAACGGCATCGGTTCTCTGTCCTGGCCCAATAAACACCAATATCAGCCGGAATTCCGTTGGATTTCGTCCCGGCAAAGCCAAACCTAAAGCGGATGGTGAAAAGGCAGGCAAAATGGCGAGTAATATCCAGGCTGGCCTGGAACAGGGGATGGATCCCAATGAGGTAGGAGAGTTAGTCGCCCTGGCGATTGCTGAAAACAAGTTCTGGATACTGACCCATCCCCGCTGGGCGAAAGGCGTGCAGAATCAGCTTGATGCTTTGCGGGACGATCAGACCTTAACGCGCGCCTGATGCTCAGGTGACTAGCAAGGCAAGCTACCTGCACGTAGCAATACTGACTCAATCAGTTGATAACGCCAGATGCATAGGCCTGAGCAATTTCCTCGTCGGTCAGGCCTAATTCTGCCAACACTTCAAAACTGTGCTGACCCAGCATGGGTGCAGGTCCTCTGGGGCCATTGTTATAACCCCTGATTTTGTATTGGTGACCGGCATAAGGTATGTGTCCCATGGCTTCGTGATCTAGGTACTGATAGAACTCACGGTGACCGTATTGCTTGTCCGCCAACAGGTCACTACTTCGTTGAACGATTCCGGCTGGAACCCCTGCGCTTTGCAAGCTTTGCATTACTGTTTGCGCAGAACGAGACTGCGTCCATTGAGTGATTACAGCATCAATTTCATCGTGTTGATCGAGTCGGTCCTGCAGGGTTGCAGTCGCTTCATGAGCAAAATCAATCTCTTTGCAGAGTGCTCGCCAGTGTACATCGCTGTCGACAGCGATGGCACACCACTGGTCGTCTCCTGCGCAGGGATAACAACCCTGTGGTGCCGCATGCCTGGAGCGATTGCCGAGCCTTGAAGCGGACACATCGTTGACCTGGAGATCCAGCAGCTCCGGCGCCAGAAAGTGTAGTGAGGTTTCAATCTGGGCTACGTCAATGAAACAACCGCGACCCGTTCGGCGCCGATAATCCAGCGCCGCAGCGAGCAGCACCGAGATGAATCTTGGTGCAATGGTATCGGTATAGGCAACCCATGGACCACTGGGCTTTTTATCTGGCCAGCCGGTTACCTCATAAAAACCTGCCAGGGCGGCAGCATGGTAACCGTAACCAGCAAGCTGAGCTGCGGGCCCGGTCTGACCCATGAGGCAGGTGCTGATCATGATGATTTCTGGATTGAGTTTTTGTACCTGCTCATAACCAAGCCCCATACGACCAATTGCACCTGGGGCAAAGCTCTCTATCATGACATCTGAATCGACGATAAGTTTCTTGGCAATGCTGATCGCATCGGCTGACTTCATATCAAGGGCGAGGCTTCGCTTTGAGGTGTTGAAATTACCGAAAAACTGGGAATGGTTAATATCGGGTTCTCCGGCAAAGGGAACACCACCTCGCAGTACATCAGGCCTGCTTTCTGATTCTACTCTGACCACGGAGGCGCCATGGTCAGCAAGATATTTTGCTGAAATAGGGCCTACTCCGACCCATGAAAAGTCAGCCACCTTAATTCCACTAAAAGGCAGGCTTGTGCTGTCTTTAATAGCCGGATAGTGTTTTGCTTCAGCTGGTTGCTGCAGCCATTGGCGAATTTCAACCTCGTGCTGATTGAGTTCTGGTGCTGGGTAACGCACCGATAGAGGTGATGATGACGGCTTACACCAGAGCCCGGCACTGCGCACGGTATGACCATTAGGAAGTTTCTCGGTCAACCAATAGTCTCTTACGTCAAGGTGCTGCAGGGCAAGTAACTCCCCGAGCGTGTTAACCGGAGTGAGTGTAATGCCCTGTTCGAGGCCAAACTGGTAGAGTTCCTGTTTGGTATGTTTGATAAAAAAATCCTGGCAGATTTTTATACCCTGCTTTAAGTTTAGCGGCTGGGCGTTGGGGTTTCGAATGTTCTGATCGTATTCAGTCCAGTTGATATGCCGATAACTGTCGTCGATGACGCCGTCTTCAATCATCCAGGACATGCATCCCAGGATCACTTTGGACATGGGCAAGGCAACGATAAAGCCGTCTGAGGTTGGGTGTACCAGTTCAACAGGATTGGTCATGTTACTCATAAACGAGCCAGATCGTTCAAAATCAATTCCCTGAATAGCGTAGGCATCCATCCCGTTGAGCATGGTCCAGGTCATGCTGCATTGCGCCGATACATCAACCAATTGCGCATCACCATCTTTGAGCATCCTTTGATGAGCCACCAGGGCGCCCGCGGCAGCTTCCACACCGGTGTGCCGCCATACCTGGGGAGTCGAGACTCTTACCGGTGCTCGCTCCGGTATACCCTGCAGTGAAACCGGTCCTGCCATTGCAGCTATGACTAGATCATTACTGATTAAGTTGGCATGCGGGCCGTCGATTCCGAACGCTGAAACGCTGACGTAAATAATGCGTGGATTAATAGAACGGGCCTCGTCAAAGCCCATACCGAATTTATCGAGTTCTGATCCGGGCGCAGAGACAAAGATAAAATCCGCTCGACCAATAAGTTCCTCCAGGTCAGCTTTATCATTGGCGGTTGCTGGATCCAGTACGATAGATCGCTTGTTTCGGTTGAATGCGATGAACTGCAGGCTCTTCATGTCCTCAGCTGCATTGGTCATAAAAGGCTCGCAGCGTCGGGCATCTGAACCCTGGGTTCCTTCGATGCGTATCACATCTGCGCCCAGGTCACCCAGCAACATGGGACCGATCTCGCCGCGTTCATCGGTCAGGTCCAGCACAACATAGCTTTCTAACAAGTGAATTCCTTTTTTTGATACTCAGCGACTGCTACTAATCGACAGTGTACCTATTTTTATAACTAGCGGGACAGCGAACAGTCTGTTTTGGCAGGATATCATTGAACCAACCTGCATATGGTATGGATTGGATGGTACGAGGCAATAATCGATTCTCTGAAGCAATGGGTTATGGTTTACTTAACGGCATGAGACAGGTTTCATGGCGTGTAAGACTGGCATTCGGTGTGGGTCAATTACCTGAAGGGATAAAGTCAGCCGCTTTCGGTTTCTTTCTGCTGTTCTATTACAATCAGGTACTTGGTTTGTCAGGGACACTCTCTGGTGCGGCTATTTTTATTGCCCTGCTCATAGATGCGATTAGTGACCCATTGGTTGGCTCCCTATCTGATGCGACTCGGTCTAGATGGGGACGAAGACATCCGTACATGTATCTTGCCGCGATTCCCTTTGCTGGCTCCTTCTACCTGCTGTTTGCGCCACCCTCAGGCCTGGAGGAAATGGGCCTGTTCTGGTGGTTGACGGTATTTTCTATTTTGACACGCACCTTTATGACGTTCTATTCGGTGCCGCATATGTCCATGGGCGCCGAATTAACCAATGACTACGATGAGCGGACCCTGCTGTCGTCTGTTCGCATGGTGCTCCAGTTGGTTGGGATGTTCGCGGTACTCATTGGTGGTCCGATTGTGTTTTTTGCGGCAACGCCGGAATTCGAAAACGGCCAGCTGAATCCAGAAGCTTATCCGCCTTTTGCTCTGGCCGGGTTCTTCATCATGGTGTTTGGCGTCTGGGCATCGGCGCTGGGTACACACAGTCAGATAGCCAAATTGCCACAACCCGACCCTGATGATATTTTCTCTCCGGCCCTGATGGTCAGGGATATGAGCCGTGCTTTTAAGATTCCTTCTTTTACATCGCTGGTCGCGGCGTCGATCATTGCCGGCATGAGCCAGGGCATGGTTCAAGCGCTTATTATCTATACGGGGACTTATTTTTTTGAACTTTCAGCGACGCAGATGACTTTTCTTTTTACCGGGGGTGTCGTGGGTGTCGTCAGTGGCGCCATGCTGACCAGCCCCCTGTCTAAATTCA
>JAPKEK010000631.1 GCA_028822125.1 Pseudomonadales bacterium
GTCTTCCTTAATTCCCGTTTAATACGAACCTTGAGGTCACCGCCTGACCTTGATATACGGCGGGTTGCACCATTGCGAGTTTTATAAAAAGCCTGGAGGTTCTGGCGAAATGGTGCTATCTGATCTTCTGTAAGCTGTATTTTTTGGATTTTCAGCAAAACCCTTTGTTGGTATTCATCAGATTGAGACTGTTCTGCAGTAGCTAGCGAAAACACCACGCTCATGGCAAGAATGGTAACGCCAATAAGCGCTTTCTTGGTTTGAATATAACGCGACAGGATACTCATAGTGACTCCTCTTACTTATTTACCTTAAAAGTAAACAACTCATGGCAGGGTTTTGTCAATTACTAATTCTAGATTGGCAGTCAGTTAGGTTAATCGGACTTGGACAGGAATGGATTAATATATGGTTAGTTCGTTGATTCAGTTAAGGCGTTAGCCTTGCGCCTCTTTAAAGCTTCTGGTTTGGGATAGGAATCAGGGGGTTGCAGTACCATCAAAGTAGGTTTTGGCTAGTAGGAAAGCATCGGTGCCTATTTTGATTCCTATCAGACGTCCGGGTATATCATCGGCGGGGGGATGAATGCCTCCCCAGATCCGGGAAAGGCTGCACTGATCGGATGCATCGCGATAGGTGGCCCACTGCAATGTCATATCGACTGTCGGCCCTTCTTCAAACACCAGAAATTCATTTGCGCTTATTTCAAAAGCGCTCATACCGCCAGGGAAATAAGGGTCTGCAGTGAGTGTCGTTAGTATCTCTGCGGCAGCTCTGGAGTAGGTCGAGTGCCCTGAAATAAACCCGGCGAAAGGAGGCGTGACAAATGAAGGCCGCTGGTAGGGCCACCAGTTCTCGGCGAGAATCCAGTCAACACCTGCTGTATCGGTTTCGGGGTCGGCTATGAAATCCGGTCCCTTCCATGCCAGCAGTTTAATCTTGTTAAGGTGTTCGCTTTCGTCACCGACCAGTGGATCATCATTGTCGACCAGCTCGATATAGCCGGCAATTAATGGGATTCCGTCGATATGGAAGGACGGTAGAGCAGAGTCTGTGCTTTGACCTCGATCTGTCATGGCTCGAAGGGCCGATATAGGCCTGATATAGTCGTACCAGCCTTTGATGCCCCAGGCTGTGATAGCAGCATCGTGCATGGCGCCTCCCATCAGGAGATAAGATTTGATATCCCATTCAAGCAGGCCGAGTTCTTCTCCTTCGCCGTTAAATCGTCGTTGCAATAGATCGTGGTCGCTGACGTTATTAAGAATGACAAACCAGTGACCCGGTGGCGTTTCTGAATCAGGGCCGTCTGCCCAGAACTCAGCCAGAACCCGGGTGTAGTCGCCTCGAAGTACCTGTTGAGGCAAGTAAGGCGCTCCGGTCACCGGGTTGAAATCATAACCCCGGCTGGCATCACCACCCTGGAACATCCGATAGAAATCAGGGTAGTCTTCAATATGGCCTGGATACGACTCGATATTGCCGAGATTGGCAGGAGATATATCAATTAGAACGCCGTCTGCCGGATCCAGATGGGATGACCATACGCTGACCAGTGAGAAGGTGTATTTGTAGTTGTCAGTTAAAGTCCCATCAATGGTCGGCGGCATGCCTGGGTCGTGATAAACCCAATAGTCAAAGTCGTCTCGTTGGAAAATCGTTAAATCATCCTGTGACAGGGCGAATGGCACCACCTGGCCCCACTCAGGGCTTAAGAACGTTGGCGTTCCAGTAACCGGATTACCTGCCTGATCGATATACTCCTCTAGCGCCAGGGGTTGCCAGTGATTCAGGTCAAGGATAGTTGGGTTTCCCGGTAAGGCAGGCTCAAGGGGAGGGTTTACGGTGCTATAGCTGATATTCCGGTAGCCGTTGAGTTCATTGGATCCATCTTCAAGGCCAAATTCAATGTAGCACCGGCCAATGTAATTGCCCATGGCTGCCGCCGAACCGGTACTGTAATCTGTCGAATCCGTGCTGGTGTCATAGTCCAGCCAACTCATCAGGGCATTGGCATCTCTGCGGATATTGCCGGCACCGGGTGAGCTTGCAAATCGGTGGCTGATAATTCTGTAAATGGCATAACTAAGCGCTTCTTCACTGGCGGCTGTGATGTCCTCCGGTTGGGTTGTTGCCTCGAAATTGCAACTTGTTCCACTTCGTTCTCGCCCCAGCAGCCA
>JAPKEK010000632.1 GCA_028822125.1 Pseudomonadales bacterium
CCCCTGCCGGGCTCGCATAATGTCTCTGCACGGGCTTCATGGAATACCAGACGTACCTGATCGCGGGTCAGATCTACAATTCGATCCGGGTGCAGGCTAACGCCCGGTTGATTGCAGGCGACCCTGAAAAGGCCTACGCCATTGTCTGAGTCAGCAGCGACAATGAAATGATCAAGTTTTTGGGCATCGGTCACGTACCAGGCGGTGCCAGTGAGTGTGCCATCTGCAAAAGTAACATCGGTTGAGTCAGTATCCAATGAACCTTGTTCACCATGGATAGCCAGGCCGGCACTCTCGCCTGCGGCTATGTCGGTCAGCAATTGATCAGCGGCGGAGGACTTTATTTCTCTCAGCAGGAAACAGGCCTGTAAAGTCGCTGATAAAGGTGTTGATAGTGCGAACTGACCAATTTCTTCAGCCAGAGCAACAGCGGCGACTAAGCCCATGCCTATACCGCCATTGTCTTCAGGAACAGCAACAGCGTGCCAGCCTAATTCAACCATTTGCTGCCACGTTTCTTCGTCGTAAAAGCCTGTTCTGGTGGAACCATGATACGGGTCTTCGGTTCCTTCCAGACTTGGTCTGAGCATATTGATGGGCTTTTTTTCTGTTAGAAATCTTGCAAAAGTCTCCTTCAGCATGCTGATATCCTCGCTGAATCCAAAATCCTTTGGTTGGCTCATGTCACCCGTCCTGATAAATTATTTTGTTTTTGGCATGCCGAGAACTCTTTCACCTAGAATGTTACGTTGAATTTCACTACTTCCCCCGGATATTGTGCCGGTGTAAGTATTCATGTAACCCAGAGCCCACTTGCCATCGTCGGCGGCGTTTTCATCACGGGTGTAAAGGCTTGACTTCAATCCTAATACGCCCAAGGCCAGGTGATGTAGTTCCTGAGAAATCTCACTGCCGGTCACTTTACCCTGTAACGGGATGCGCATAGCGCCTCCGTTGAGGGCTTTAACCTTTGATCTACGTGCATTTTGTATGGCTGCCTCTGTTCGTTCATACATTTTGATCAAGCGGTCCCGCCAGATTGGATCATCCCAGACTGATTGGCCATTGCGGATAGTTCCCTTTGCCAGATCAATTACCTGCTGCATAACGAGCTTGGGTGACTCACCGGCGACAGCGCCAACACCAACACCGGCACCTCGCTCGCTGGTCAGCGTTGACATGGCAACTTTCCAGCCAGCGCCTACTTCATCGACTCGGAGGTGGTCGCCTATTTCTACCTGCTCCAGGAAAACCTCGTTAAAGCCGGATTCACCCGTCATTTTGTGGATTGGGTTTACGGTTACGCCGGGATGGTCCATGGGTGCGAGGAAGTAGGTAATGCCGCCGTATTTATTTTGCTTGTCATTCCTGGCAAGTAATAACATCCATTGGGCAAAATGACCCAGGCTTGTCCAGACTTTACTGCCATTGATAACCCAGAGATCGCCTTGTTTCTCAGCGCTGGTCTGTAATGATGCCAGGTCTGACCCAGCGCCGGGTTCACTGAAACCCTGGCACCAGATGTGCTCTGCTGTAAAAATGGGTGGCAGGAATGTTTTCTTCTGTTCTTCTGAACCGTGGACCAACAGTGTTGGTACTGTCATACCCAGGCCAATCCAGTTGATGAAGTAAGGTACTTTTGCTCTACGAACTTCTGCGCTGGCTATTTGCTGTAATCTGGTATGGCCGTGGCCGCCGTATTCTTTAGGCAGATCCGTAGCGATCAGTTCCGCTTCGTAGCATTTTGCCTGCCAGTCACACAGGTAAATTCTGTGATCTTCATCAACGACTTCATAAGCAGCCTGAGGCAGCGGGATTTTAGTCGGTCCTGGTCGGTTTTCTATCAGCCAGCGCCGGCAAAATTCCTGAAATTCTTGCTGTTCGTTATTCAATCTGGATTCCGACATGACGGTTCCTGTTTTAGTGATTGCCTAGCAAATGTTTACGGTATTCCTGTGGTTAACCAGAATGCCAGTCACCGGGTTGTAAATAGCTGCTGAATGCTGGAAAAGTCTTTACGGCCAGCACCTTTGCTGCCATGCAGGCGGCGCTGGCGTACGCGCGCGACGAAGGCGGCACGCAAGAAGCGCGATGCGCCGCAGGCGGGGCAGCGCGGCACGAGCTAGATAGATAGATAGATAGATAGATTTCTGGTAGAAAAGACGCACGCACATCTAT
>JAPKEK010000036.1 GCA_028822125.1 Pseudomonadales bacterium
CATAGGTTATCGTCAGGGGACCCGCGAGTTCCTAGCGGCTGTAAAGAAGTTTCCCGTCAAGCTGGTATTACTAACCGATGCTGATCCCCATGTTATCGCCCTTAAGGAATCGGTTTTGCATGAAGCCGGCCATTCCCTGTTGCAGTACATGGACAAGATCGTATCCAGCCATGAACTGGGTTATCCCAAGGAAAATAACGCATTATGGCATGCGCTTAAGCGGCATTTACCCTTCGAACAATCAACCAGCTGCCTCATTGATGACAATTTAGCCGTGTTACGGGCAGCAAAGAATTACGGTATTGAGCAACTGATTGCCATAAGTCAACCTGACTCGAAACAACAGGATCAATTTGTAGAAGGATTCAAGAACATCAATTCTCTTCACGAATTGACTGGGAATTCTTAAATGGCAACCAGAATCGATAAATGGTTGTGGGCTGCGCGATTTTATAAAACCAGAGCAAAGGCTAAAAACGCTATTGAAACGGGTAAAATTCACATCAATCGAACTCGCCCAAAACCGTCTCGAAACATTGTTATCGGAGATTTTATAGCGATCAGGCAGGGCTTTGATGATCTGGTCGTTGAAGTAATTGATATTTCTGAGAAGCGAGGCGGTGCGCCAGAAGCGGGCAAACTGTATCGCGAAACCGAAACCAGCAGGCTTGCTCGGGAAGCTGAAAGTCTAAAACGAAAAATGGCGGGGAACCTCGTCATATCTAAAACCAGGCCTAGCAAGAAGGGCCGCCGTATGATCCATCAATTTAAAGACAAAAAAAATTCCGAGTAGCCACGACCAGTGCGACACCTGCGAGTTAATTCATAGCCCGGAGCAATTGATAATACCGTGCTGATATCGCTATTTTTGTACCTCAAAGTGATGTTATGCTCCTCGGGTTTTCTTGAATTAAGGCAAAGTGCGGGTCCCGATCTAACCATTATCGGTGAGTGGCTAACAACAAGCCAAGGCGAACCCAATAAAACCTTGTCACTGATCAGAAGCCAACGCGATTATTTAGATTTCATATTTTAAGGGAACAAGATTTATGCGGAATGACAGTCTTTTAAGACTCGCAGACTCTAACGATGCCAAGGCAATCTTCACTTTCAACAGAGGCATCGAACGCGAAGCCTTGCGAATTCAAGCCAGCGGCCTGTTGGCCAACAGCCAGCATCCGTCTGAATTCGGTTCCAAACTGGCTCATCCTCTGGTCACGACTGATTTCTCGGAATCCCAGTTAGAAATCATAACGCCCGTACATACCAGTAGTGACGAAATACTGACTACGCTCCAAAAGTTACACCAACATGTTTACCAGGGACTGTCATCAGAACTGCTCTGGCCAGGCAGCATGCCCTGTATCCTACCCGCTGACCAGCATATTCCTCTGGCTAACTATGGTGACTCTAACCTGGGAAGGCTGAAAACTACCTATCGCAATGGATTAGGGCTACGCTACGGTCGGAGCATGCAGACAATCTGCGCAATTCATTACAACTTCTCGCCCAGAAAGGCGTTCTGGTCTGCGCTGAAAAAAACATTGCCACAGGAGTCAGCTCAGGCATTCCGTTCACGGCGATATTTTGGTTTGATGCGGAATTTTCGCAGATTATCCTGGTTGCCTTTATATCTCTTTGGCTCTTCACCGGCATTGCACAAATCATTTATTCAGCAGCCTGATCATGGATTGAAATTACTCGATCCAGAAACCTTGTATCTACCTTATGCCACATCGCTTCGAAGCGGCCGTTTTGGCTATCAAAGCAGTACCCAGGCCGATCTGCTCAAAATCTGCTTCAATAGTCTTGACAATTACATCGATACTCTGCGTATGGGTATCACAACACCGCACCAAAACTACCATGAACTCGGCTTTGAATCTGAGACCGGCCTGGATCAGTTGAATCAGAACATTCTCCAGTCAGAAGCAGAATTCTATACCAGCGTCAGGGCCAAAGGGACACCTCAAGCGGGAGAAAACTTCCTCGCTCACCTGGAGAGTAAGGGCGTTTCCTACATCGAAATACGGCTGCTGGATGTAAACCCTTTTGAGCCAACCGGCGTTTCCACCTCCCAGGTTAACTTTCTAGATCTACTGTTGATGTTCTGCCTGCTTTGCGACAGCCCGAAACATGATGACGCACTCTGTGAGGCCGTCACAACAAATTTTATGAAAACCGTTTATCAAGGTAGAAAACCCGGCCTGAAACTGGATCGAGACGGGTCACAGGTAACACTGGTGGATTGGGCAAAACAAACCTTTGCCGAAATGAGGCCCTTTGCTGAGGTATTTGATCGGGTAACTAACAGTAATCAATATTGCCAAAGCCTTGATCTCCACTGGGAGCTCATTACCCAGAGTCAACTAACCCCAAGCGGTAAGGTGCTAGATCATCTCACAAACAACGCCGAATCTTTTAAAGACTTTTCTCTGAAGCAAGCTGAGAATCACAAACATTATTTTTCTGAACTGCCCATGACAGCCGTTGATCGCGATAAATTCCAGAGGATCTCTGCACAATCCGTTGAAATGGCATCAAAGCACACACCTTCAACCCCGGCTGCTTTCAGAGATTATGCTCTGAATTTCCAGACGGCTTATCTCTCATGATATTGTGAATTATCTGGCTCACCTTTATCTGGCCAAGGACAATGATGCTTTACTGCTCGGTGGATTCCTTGGCGATTTTATCAAAGGCAGGTTAACCGGTATCAGACCAAAGGAAATTGAATCTGGCATACAACTGCACCGGAATATCGATGCTTTCACCGATGCGCACCCGATCACACTGTTGAGTCGAAACCGTTTCCCTTCATCCATGCGCCGAATGGGAGGTCTTGCGGTTGACATCATCTATGTTCACCTCCGGGCTGTTAACTGGCACCACTACAGCAATACCCGCCTTGCAGCCTTCGAGCAGGATTGCTTCCAGCGTTTACTCCAACCAGAATTTCGTGATCACTTTCCCGAACGCGCCCTGCACATCTGTCAACGCATGGCGTCGGCACAAAGTCTTAGCATGACCAAAAAAGAAGACTATATCACCAGGTCCATGCAATCGCTTTCCAGTCGGGTTAAAAAAGGTGAGCAGCTGTTAGCCAGTGCACATGTATTTGCAGCTCACCGAAATGCTTTCTCAGCAGATTTTGAAGTTTTCTTTGAGGCTCTGATAACATTTGTTACCGAAAAAAACCTGGCCTAAGCAGACGCATCCAGACGGAGGACATAACATGTACTTAAGTGAATCGTTTACTCCCCGAATAATTTTTGCGGGCCTTGGCTTTATCTGCGTTGGATATATCGTTGTTGCCTTACTCATGGAACAACAGCTAGGTCTTGAACCCTGCCCCTTATGCATACTGCAGAGGCTTGCCGTTATCCTCTGCGGATGTATTGCCTTTCTCGCAGCGATCCATGCTCCCAGGCAACAAGGCATTAACATCTACCGCAGGGTGTTCATTTTAACGGCGCTGATCGGTTCTGCCATCTCGATACGCCATCTCTGGCTGCAGAATCTACCAGCAAATCAGGTCCCCGCCTGTGGTCCCGGCCTGGACTATTTATTAGATGTCTTCCCATTAACTGAAGTGTTAAGTATGGTGCTCTCAGGAGACGGCAGCTGTGCCGAAGTCTCTTGGTCATTTATAGGACTGACCATACCTGGATGGACGCTGATCGCATTTCTACTGCTTATAGCTATCGCCCACTACACCATTGAATCCACTCCCAAACAATAATGACCAGCGGCCATCGCTGATAATAAGCGGCTGGCTGCTACCTGCTGACCCGCAACGGCTCTAATTTTTTACCTAGTGATTAAGCTGTTTTTTTACCGCTTCGAGCTGTTTATGCTGTTTATCAATCTTTTCCTGAAACTGCATCGGTGCATTGACAGCAGTTTGAAGATCCCCCAGCATAATGGATAGTCCAGTATCAGTCTTCACCCTGGCACTTTTGGTAGCTTTCATCAAATTAATGTCACCGTCAAAATGCACGATTTCATCACCACCTGAACTCGACGGCTGATCAGAATAGACCCAGTTGCCATCCGCATCCTGCCAGCGATACAAACTGACTTTCTTACCTCGCTTGGCCTCCTCCACAGGGAAATCCGGTATCAGATCTTCAGGACTCAACAGTGGCTGGCCATCGGGCATCCTGATAAAAAAGGGTGCAACGATCAATACAAACAGACATAACAAAATAAGGTATTTCACAACTATCCTCCGCCATTGAGACTAGCTGATATCAGCAGTGTTACACTGGGGCTCTTTGAATCCCTACGTCCTATGCTCTCTTTTCAAAATCTCAGCTTAAGAAGAAATGGTGAATTGCTTCTCGATCAGGTATCGATGACCCTGTACCAGGGTACCAAAGTCGGATTAGTTGGCGCGAACGGTATTGGCAAAACCAGTCTATTCAACCTCATCACCGGCGAATTAGAGGCGGACACCGGCCACCTTGCCTTGCCCCGACAACTCAAAATTGCTCATATGGCCCAGGAAGTCTCTGCCAGTCATCAAACCGCTCTGGCATACGTGCTCACAGGAGACGACAAAATCAATCAGATCCAGCTGGCCATACAGGCCGCAGAAGAGGCTGGGGCATACAGCCAACTCGCAGGCCTGCATGAATCACTGGCTGACAACGATGGTTATCGGGCCAAGTCCAGAGCAGAGAAACTACTGGTCGGACTCGGCTTCCAGCAAAATCAATTTCAACAACCGTTGCTGGCGTTTTCCGGTGGCTGGCGGGTACGATTGAATCTTGCCCATACCCTTATGAAACAATCTGATTTATTACTTCTCGATGAGCCTACAAACCACCTGGATTTAGATGCCATATTATGGCTTGCGGAATGGATAAAAAGCTATGAAGGGACGCTCATACTCATTTCTCACGATCGCGAGTTCCTCGATGACTGCGTGACCCAGATCGCTTTTATGCATCTCCAGAACATCGATATGTATTCTGGCAATTACTCGCTTTTTGAACTGACTCGTGCTGAACGCTTGTCCGCACAACAAAAACAATTTACCAAGCAACAAAAAGAAATTCGTCACATGGAAGATTTCGTCCGACGTTTTCGCTTCAAAGCATCAAAAGCGAAACAGGCCCAGAGCCGCCTGAAGGCATTAAATAAAATGGCCAAGGTAGCCGAAGTACATCTTAATTCACCTTTCAATTTCCAGATAAGAGAAGCTGCGCGGATGTCTGACCCATTGTTGGAATTAGAATCAGCCGACCTCGGTTATCAGCTTCCTATTTTGTCCAGGATAAATCTCAGCATCCGTCCCGGTGACCGCATCGGATTACTCGGCGCAAACGGTGCAGGCAAATCTACCCTGCTAAAGTCCCTGCGCGGAGAATTACCCCTGCTGGCTGGAAAGCGTATCTGTGGAAGCCACCTTAGAATCGGCTATTTCTCCCAGCATCAGGTGGACGACCTGGAATTAGATCTTAGCGCGCTGGAACAACTCCAAAAACTGGATACGCAGTGCAGTGAGATTCAGTTAAGGAATTTTCTCGGCGGGTTCAATTTTAAAGGCAGCAAAGCAGAAGTTCCTGCGAAGCGTTATTCAGGCGGCGAGAAAGCCAGGCTGGCACTTGCTCTGGTTTCCTTTTCACAACCAAACCTGCTGCTGTTAGATGAACCAACCAACCATCTCGACATGGATATGCGCCAGGCGCTGACCGAGGCCATGAATCTATTTACGGGCGCTCTGATAGTTATCTCTCACGATCGCCATCTACTTGGTAGCACCGTTGAATCGCTGTTAATGGTACATGACTGTTCCATATCCCTATTCAAAGGCGACCTGCATACCTATCGAGCAGACTTATTTGAGTCTGTCGCGGCAACCAGCACCGCAACGACCAGCACCTCAACTAAAGATACACACCACAAACTATCAATCAGCGAACAGCCGAAAGTACCCTTGACTCATAAAACTCAGAAACAAATGCAAAGTAGGGTCAAGTCCATCGACAAACGACTCGATCGCTTAGCCTCTAAACTTACTGAGGTTGACAATGCATTGAGTTCACCTGAGATATATCGTGACCCCCAGAACTCTGATCTACAGAATTTATTGCGGGACCAGCTCGCTCTAAAGGATAAAATCCAAACCCTCGAGGAAGAGTGGCTGGCCCTTGAAACTGAACTCGACGCGGATTAACTACCCTGAGCCGCCTTATTCGGGTCCGCAGCGCCTGCTACAACAGAACGCCCTAGCGCAGGATAAACGGGAAGGTCCTTATCCGCTGGCATCTCCATAAACTGCTTCCTCTGCATCGCTGCCTCGATATATGGTTTTAGATCGGTATCTTTACGAGACTGCCGCTCTGCTTCCCGTGCCTTAAACTCAGGTAAAACATCAGATGCAAACAATTCCAGTGATTCACAGATATGCTCATGCTTATTCATGCCAGCCTGTTGAATAAAGGTCACCTGATCTACACCAACATCTTCAAACTTGCGCAGGTGGTTTCTCATATCCTCCGGCGTACCAATTCCGCCTCTCTCCGCCGCCAGCGCCTGAGTGATATCCAGTGGATTATCAGCCAGTCGCTTTTTATGGATTTTCCTGAATTCATCAAAAAGATTCATACGACCGGGCCGATGCTCACCAAAGCCGTATAGCGATCCCAGCGCATAACCAAAAAATTCAAAGCCTTCGAGTCCACGATCAATGGCAACCTGACGATCCTGATGCAGGGAAAAGCTGGTGACCATGCAAATATTGGCATTAACATGGTGTCCGATGGGAACACATTCTTCGCTCTTGATAATGCTGTAATACTCGTCAACCCAGTGCCTTGCTTCCAGCGGGTCAACAAAGGCAAAGGTCAGAGCACCAATGCCCAGCCGGGCAGCCATTTTGATAGTCTCTCGATTTGAGCAGGCAACCCATAACGGTGGATGGGGTTTCTGCACTGGCTTGGGCACTATGTTGCGACAGGGCATACTGAAGTATTCGCCCTCATAACCAGGGTAGGGGTCCATCGCCAGCATGTTACAGATCTGTTCGGTGGCTTCCAGGTACTGCGCTCTCTTACTGTCAACGGGTATTCCAAAACCACCTAGCTCAAGTATGGCCGAGGATTCACCGGTTCCAAATTCAACCCTTCCATTAGAGACCAGATCAAGGGTAGCAATACATTCAGCCGTTCTAGCAGGATGATTATAAGCACTGATAACCTGCCGAATACCGTGTCCCAAGCGAATTTTTTTTGTTCGTTGTGAAGCCGCTGCCAGAAAAATTTCCGGTGCTGATGAGTGTGAATATTCTTCCAAAAAATGATGTTCTACTTCCCAGGCATAATCAATACCAATGCGATCGGCCAGCTCAACCTGTTCCAGTGCATCTTGAAACAACTTCTGTTCCAGCCCTTCATCCCAGGGTTTAGGCAATTGATGTTCATAAAAAATTCCAAATTTCATCACTATTCTCCTGTGTTCTATACCAGGTGCACTCCGGGTACACGAATGAAACCCTGGAGACTGAATTGTTAAGCCACCGATTCAGCTGTCGTCCCGAACGACAATTTAAGTTAGGCCTAGCCAGACTTATGTTATCTCTACCAACACTGTTTACAAATGCACTTAATTACTTCTATTAATGCTTTTAGTGCTTTTAGTGCTTTTAGTGCTTTTACCGATGCCTATTGAAGCTACTAAAAACCAGGCTTTTAGTCACTGTACTACATACAACAATTTATTTTTACCACTGTTTCATGCGATTGAGGCTGATCAAAGCTTAAATCACCTGATTTAAGACTGTGCAAGTTAAAATAACGCTTGAACCCATTGTGAACCACTTTTAAACGTCCTATCAATACCCTAGCGCGTATTGACGACATTATATGGATTATGTTGGCGCTCTGCAGGGGTTGGCGTGGTTCTAGCGTAACAAGCGACGTTACAGGGTACTATGTGCTGGAAGCGTAACGCGTTGAACTGAGTATCAATATGATCTGTTATATCCCGTCACGCTGTGGCTTTTTTGGCTGATCAAGTCATACATTTGGCGAGTCAAACAAGAGCGATGACGCTGCCGATATGTCGATGAAGATAACCCAGCTTCATTATAAAATATCATCACCATGAGTCGAGTAGTTCTGCTCTTGGAATTGCTGATTGCAAGCAATGCGCAGGGCGCGTTATTTCTCACAGTCACATTTGTCAATAGAGATCATCGAGGTAACTTATGAAGATTGCGGTTGTTACGGGAACGAGTACCGGTATTGGCTTTACAACCAGTTTGCACCTTGCCAGAAATGGTTATCGGGTATTTTCTGGGATGCGAAACCTAGGCAAAGCTGAAGCATTGCAAACCGCAGCAGCTGCCGAGGACTTGCCGGTTACCATCATTCAACTTGATGTCTGCAATTCAGATTCGGTCAGGCAGGCATTTGCTAAAATTGATAAAACCGGACCTGTCGATGTGCTTGTCAACAATGCGGGTATCGGTGGTGCTGCGCCGCTCGAGTTGGTGCCGGAAGATGAACATAAGCAGATGTTTGAGACTAATTATTTCGGTGCAGTTCGCTGTGTACAGGCAGTTCTGCCCTCTATGCGTGAGCGGCAGACTGGCTGCATTGTTAACATCACCTCTGCGGTTGGTTTGCAGGCTACTCCAAACCAGATTGCCTATTCTGCTTCTAAATGGGCGCTCGAATGCCTTGGCGAAGCGTTAGCGCATGAGGTTTATCGATTCGGAGTGAGGGTCGTAAATGTTGAGCCGGGTGTCATCATGACCTCAATCTTTGAAAACTCGGCAGCGCAGACGCGATACGACAAGACTTCACCCTATCAACCGATTATGCGACGCAACGGCAAGGTATTCTCCGCCGGTTTTAAACGTTCTGTGTCCCCTGATTTGGTAGCGCAAGCAATTCTTGAATCCATCACGACTGATGATTACAAGTTACGTTGGCCGGTTGGACCTGATGCTGAAGGGTTTATGGCGGCGCGAAATACGGTGCCCAGCGAAGATTGGATAGCGATGGGTGCGGACCTTACCGATGATGAATATAACGAAAAGTTCAAATTAATGTTTGGTATCGACTTATAGACTACAGGTGTAACCTCCCGACACAAGCAGCCACTGGTTCATGCGAGTGACGCTGATCAAAGCTTAAATCACCTGATTTAAGACTGTGCAAGTTAAAATAACGCTTTAACCCGCTGTAAACGACTTTTAAACGCCCTATCAATACTAAGCTATAATCGGGTTTTATAAAGGAATTCCCCATGGCCAGACAATATCCTTTAACCCGACCGCGTCGATTGCGTAGCAGTTCCTTTTCACGACGACTAACTCGAGAGACTGAACTTACCAGCAGCGACCTGATCTACCCCCTGTTTGTCATGGAAGGCGAAAACAGCAGCGAAGCCGTTGCCAGTATGCCGGGTGTGAATCGCCTTACCATTGACCTCCTGATTGAAGAAGCTCGAGCCGCTGAAGCACTTGGCATACCGTTGATTGCCTTATTTCCCGTTGTACCCTTAGCAAAAAAATCCGAGCATGGTAGTGAAGCCCATAATCCCAATGGTCTTATCCAGACTGCAGTGCGTGCCCTGAAGTCTGCGGATATTGATATTGGCATCATGGCTGATGTTGCACTGGACCCTTATACCAGTCATGGGCAGGACGGTGTCATCGATGATCAGGGTTACGTGGTCAATGACATCACCGTAGAAATCCTTGTTCAACAGGCCTTATCCCAGGCTGAAGCTGGCGTTGATATCATCGCCCCTTCAGACATGATGGATGGCAGAATCGGCTGTATTCGAAAAGCCCTGGAAGAAGCAGGCTATGTCAACACCAAAATCATGGCCTATTCAGCTAAATACGCTTCCGCTTACTATGGCCCTTTCAGGGATGCGGTAGGGTCTGCCGCCAATTTGGGGGAAAGTGATAAAGCTACCTATCAGATGGACCCAGCAAACAGTAATGAAGCCGTCGTTGAAGTTGCTTTAGATCTGGATGAAGGTGCGGACATGGTCATGGTTAAACCTGGCATGCCCTATCTGGATATTGTTCATAAGATAAAACAGCACTTTGGTGTCCCAACCATGGTTTACCAGGTCAGTGGTGAATACGCTATGCACATGGCTGCCATAGAAAACGGCTGGCTTAGCGATCAGGTCATACTTGAATCACTTCTCGCCATGAAGCGAGCCGGCGCAGACGGTATCCTCACTTATTTTGCGAAAACGGCGGCAAAAGCGCTGAGATGAAATATAAACATTTGAGTAATCTAATAAGACCGATTAGGATAATGCTATCTTAAATCTGGATACTCTGGAGTTCAAAACCAATGTCAAATATCGCTCATGTTACAGACCAATCATTTGAAACAGACGTACTAGGGTCAGATATACCCGTACTAGTCGATTACTGGGCAGAGTGGTGTGGACCCTGTAAGGTTATTGCACCAGTACTGGAAGATATTGCAGTTGAATATGAGGGGAAGATGAAAGTCTGTAAGCTGGATATAGACTCTAATGGAGAAACGCCACATAATTACGGTATTCGTGGAATCCCGACTTTGATGCTGTTTAAGAATGGCAATGTTGAGGCCACTAAGGTTGGTGCCCTGTCAAAATCTCAGCTGGCGGACTTCTTGGATAGCAATATTTAAATAATGA
>JAPKEK010000633.1 GCA_028822125.1 Pseudomonadales bacterium
TAAAAGTATCTCCGGAGGGTTATTGCCTGCGGTCATTCTGGGTGGAGATAACCAGGCGGAAATCGATGTCCTGAGTCTTGATTTGGTTGCCAATTGCCAGCGTGCCGATGACTGGAACTGCCCGACAGATATACCTGATGTTGCCGCGGTTGATATACAAGCGCTTTTTGAAAAGGTCGATCGAGAGTTTAATATTGAAGATGGGGTAGAATTTGAAGGTGATGGCGGCTTTGGTGGTGAAAGCGGTTTTATGGAAGATTTTGAAGGTGATCCTTTCGATTTGCCAGCAGATGCGGTCATGGAGGCCGTCGAAATATTCGTCTACTATGAATCAGATTCAGTCGAAATCCCCATGGAATTTGACCTTCAGATACATGAAATTGCTACCAAAATGGCGGAGTTCCCTGACACTAAGGCACTAATAGAAGGCTATGCAGATGATGGTGGAATACATAGTTATAATAATGAGCTGTCAGTAGGAAGGGCAACAGGGATTAAAAGATGTTTGGAGCAGTACTTTGCCATTGATCCTGAACGAATTGAAATTATTGGTTTTGGAAAGGACAGACCAATATCCGTAGAGGCAGACCAGAAGAGTAACAACAGAAGAGCTGTTATCATTCTGGAATGAGTACTGGGCTCTGAACCCTCGCTATTAAAAGGAAAAGGCATTTCGTATGAACAAACAATTAGTCATAAAGGGCTTGCTGCTGATACCCGGGGTGCTCATGCTGATGAGCGCCATTGGTTTCTTAGTTCAGCCAGAACAGGCTGTAGAATCACTGGGCATGATACTTTTAGACGGTATTGGTCGTAGTTCCCAGGTCGGTGATATGGGTGCTTTTTTTGCCTGTACCGCCGGATTTGTCTTTTATGGCGTGGCCAAGACTGAGCCTGGCCCACTCTACGCCAGTGCAGCACTGCTGATCAGTGCTGCTGCTTACAGAATTGCTGCCTGGTTACTCCATGAAGCGCAGTTCGCCGCTGAGTTTATAGCCGTAGAGGTTGTATTGTTTGTGTGGCTGGTTGTTCTTGCCAGATTGATGGTTTTGCCAGGTGAGACGTCTGACAATGAAACCGATTAACGCTTGTTTGTTAACAACAGCACCGGGGGAGTCATTATGAAGCCAATTAAGATAGCAATCGGTGCACTGGTTGCCTATGCGGCCATCGTCGTGGTATTTGAGTCTCTTTTGGGCCACTACCAGCCCCAGAACGAAGGTACCTTAATCATTACAACCATCGATCAGGCGGGCCAACCAAAAGACCGGGTTCTTGCAAAAATAGAATACAATGATGCCCTTTATGTTGCGGCAAATCACTGGCCCAGGGCCTGGTATCGTGAGGTGTTACGATCGTCCCAGGCACAGGTTACGGTTGCCGGTGAACGACAAGCCTATCAAGTTGTGCCGGTCGCGGGTGAGGAACATGATAACCTCGAAAAGGCCCGGCCTCTGGGTTTTGCTATTAGACTGCTGACGGGTTTTCCTCCTCGGTATTTTGTGAAACTGGTCCCTCAAGGTTAGGTCTTTTTAGAACAACTGCGTCGCGGGTCGAAAATGGCGGGAATCTGACTGAATACACAATTAATAGGCATTGCCGGCCCATCCTATAGTGTTTTATGTTTTAACATGATGTTTCGACAATAGATCAGGCAGGGTTTTTGATTAATTGAGGTATAGTAGACGCGATTTTTGAGTAAATGGTGATTTGTGTCCGATATTTCTTTGATTGATGCCGTTATGAACCGGCATTCTGCGCGTGGCTTTTTGCCTGAAGCTGTCTCCCAAGAGGTAATGGACGCAATTTTCGAATTAGCCCGCTGGGCGCCTTCGGGTACCAATGTGCAGCCGTGGCAGGTTTATGTGGCGTCCGGTGCTGTTCGAGATCGTCTGCAGCAGGAGTTTGTAAGGCTGGTTAGCAGCGGTGAGGGAGAGAACCCAGACCACAAAAGTGATGGTCGATTGAACGATCCCTGGCGTGGACGTCGCAGAGCCTGCGCAAAAGTGCTTTATGATGCGATGGGTATTGGCTGGGAAGATAAGGCCGCGCGAAGTGCTGCAGGACTCAGGAATTTTGAACTTTTTGATGCACCTCATGTGGCATTTCTGTGCATGGATGAAAACTTCGGCGTACAGTCTGCAGCCGATGTGGGGATGTACGCACAAACTCTGAT
>JAPKEK010000634.1 GCA_028822125.1 Pseudomonadales bacterium
CACACAAAAAAAAACAGAAACATAATGTTTCGGATCATTAATGTGTATTACCCCTTGAGAAAACACTCTTGTTGATGGCTCAGAATCTTTCAGGGGGTATTCTCTAACATATCCGCTGATACTTTCCAGCGACCTATTTATGCTGGTAATGCCATCGCAACCGTTCAATCTGATGACGCTGTCAAAGTGCTCACCGTTCGCGGTACTGCTTTTGATCCTGTGGAAGAGACGGGTGGTTCGGCTACCGTGCAGGCCATTGATATGGTCACGGATGCAGCAGTGTCTTCTTGGGTTAGAGAGGATGTGGTAGCGCTGGAGAGACCAGAATTAACAGCAGCGAGTATTATTATTTCTGGTGGCAGAGGCATGCAGAATGGAGAGAATTTTGCGTTGCTTGAAAGTGTCGCCGATAAGCTGGGCGCTGCCATTGGTGCCTCAAGAGCAGCTGTAGATGCCGGTTTTGTCGCCAATGATATGCAGGTCGGCCAGACCGGTAAGATTGTTGCACCGGATTTATACATCGCTGTTGGTATCAGTGGAGCAATCCAGCACCTGGCAGGAATGAAAGACAGTAAGGTCATCGTTGCCATCAATAAAGATGAAGATGCGCCAATATTTCAGGTTGCGGACTATGGACTGGTCGCCGATTTATTTGATGCGGTGCCTGAAATGGATAGTCTGCTTTAACCGGTTTAACGGTTTCTTATGGCTTTCCAGCAGGTTAGCGGGTCAGGAAAAGAGAAACGCCTTGCCAGGTTATTGCTTTTAAGCCATTGCCTCAGCGAGGGTACTGCCTTTCGGAAACCGACTTTATTGCTCAGATAACCAGTCGTCATCGCTACCTTCTGATATGTTTTCAAATAACGGCGTCGACAGATAACGCTCTCCGGTATCCGGCAGCATAATGCAGAATGTGCTCCCCTGGGGTGCAGTTTGGGCGGTTTGTAACGCGCCGGCCAGGGTCGCTCCTGATGAGATGCCACAGAAAATGCCTTCTTCCCGGGCCAGTCTCCGTGCGACCTCCAGCGCTTCTTGGTCCGTCACCGTAATCATATCGTCGATGACATCAGGCGCAAGAACCCCAGGTATAAAGTCGGGGGTCCAGCCTTGTATTTTGTGTGGTGACCAATCCTTTCCTGAAAGCATTGCTGCGCCAGCGGGCTCAACGCCAATGACCTTGATATTGCTTCGAGCGGCCTTAAGAACTTGTGCCGTGCCGGTTATGGTACCGCCAGTACCCCAGCCACTGACAAAGTAGTCCAGCTTGTGACCCGCAAAATCGCGAAGAATCTCCGGTGCAGTCGTATTCCTGTGATAGGCTGGATTGGCTGGATTTTCGAATTGATTGGCCAGGAACCAACCGTGCTTTTCTGCCAACTGTTCTGCTCTTTTGACCATCCCCGTGCCCTTTTCCGCAGCAGGCGTTAAAATGACTTTAGCTCCCAGTGCTTTCATTATTTTTCTGCGTTCGATCGAGAATGTCTCTACCATGGTTGCAACAAAGGGATAACCTTTTGCTGTGCAGACCATGGCCAGAGCAATACCGGTGTTTCCAGAAGTTGCTTCGATGACCGTCTGGCCGGGCTTCAATGAACCCCGTTGTTCAGCATCCTCGATGATGGCGATGGCCAGACGATCTTTGACCGATGCCATGGGATTAAATGCCTCTACCTTGACATAAAAATTTTGCCCTGAAGGTGCAAGCTTATTAATTTTTACAATTGGGGTGTTACCAATGGTTTCAAGAACGGAGTGATAAAGCATAGTAGTGGGTCTCGGAAGGGTTTGTTTAACCAGTATTAGTTTAGTGATTCATAGACAGTCGATAGAGTATATTCATATCTAAAATCGTCTATCGGTAAACCAGGTCACAGGCCGGGATGAAGCAGGCAGTTGTTCGACTACATCCAATATAAGTGCGAATAACGCCATGCGAATGAGGACGCCATTGTCAGTCTGCCTGAAAATAGCCAGATTCGGGTTTTCATTCAGGTCATTGTCAAGTTCATTAGCATCTGCTCTGGAATCTCTGGGCAAGGGGTGCATGATAACGGTATTGGGTTTGCAGTATTCGGTGTAGATAGCCTGATTTAATCTAAATAGTCCTTTGTAGCGATTAGCTTCCTCTAGTGACGAAAAACGTTCTTCCTGGGTGCGAGTGACGTAGATGATA
>JAPKEK010000635.1 GCA_028822125.1 Pseudomonadales bacterium
TGATTTCCAATAAGGCTTCCGGAGTTCCGTCTTGAGAATCTTTCCTGCCCCTGAAAGCGGCAAGGGTTCGGCCTGGAACGACACAGATCTCGGGCATTTGAAGCCAGCGATCAAACCCCTGCAGTGCCCAATCAAATCGTCCTCGGTGATATCTGCAGCTTCATGAACCACGACAATGGCGTGAACCTGCTCACCCCATTTTTCATGAGGGATACCGATAACCGCGCACTGACTGACAGCGGCATGCTGGTACAAGGCGTTTTCAACCTCGGCAGAATAAACGTTCTCTCCTCCGGAAATAATCATATCCTTGACACGATCAACAATAAAAAGAAAGCCATCATCGTCCAGGTAACCACCGTCTCCGGTATGCAACCAGCCATTAACGATGGTCTTGCTGGTCTGTTCTTCCATATTTCGGTAACCCAGCATTATATTAGCGCCTCTCATGCAGATTTCGCCGACCACACCATTATCAACGGGGATATTATTTCCATCGAGAATACAAAGGTCTATCCCTGGCAGCGCCTGACCAGCAGCCTTCATTTTGCCCGCCAAGGGTCCGTCAAAGGTGTGCCGCTCCGGCATTAAAACAGTTATCGCAGGCGCCGCTTCGGTCTGGCCGTATGCCTGTATGAATTGGGTACCAGGGATTTTATCCATGGCTTTTTTAATGACAGCTTCCGGCATGGGAGATGCACCATACAAAATTGAAAGCAAGCTAGTTAGATTATGATTATCAATTTCCGAGTGGTTGACCAGCATATTTATCATGGTCGGCACCAACAGGACACGCTGGATCTTATGTGTTTCTACAGCCAGCATTGTGGCAACAGGCTCAAAAGCAGGCTGGAAGTAATTCGCGCCTGCAACCGAGACCGACATCATACAGATAAAGGCATCCGCTATATGAAACATGGGCGCCACGTGCAATATTCTGTCCGCTGGATTCAGGGTAATCATCGACATCGCCTGCAGCGCATTACAGACAAAGTTCTTATGCGACAGCATGACACCTTTAGATCGACCTGTGGTGCCGCCAGTATAAAAAAGTCCGGCAACGTCATCATCACATCTACCGGCATCATCCATCGGCTCGGCCGTGATGACGTCAGCGTATGCAAGGCAACCAGCTGGCACTGGCCCCTCATCTATGAAGATGAAATGCCTAACGTGTTTGAGCTGATCTTTAATCTCAGAGACTAAAGGCGCAAAGGCAGCATCCAACACCAGCACCTCCGCTTCAGAGTCATTTAGCCAGTAAACGACCTCCGGACCCGCTAACCGCGTGTTAATGGGCTGGAACACGCCTCCAGCCCAGGGCACTGCAAACATGAATTCAAAATAACGATCACTGTTCAACGCCAATATAGCAGCACAAACATCTGAATCGACGCCCAGGTCGCGCAATCCACCTGCAAAACATCTTATCTTTTGCAGTAACTCAGACCAGGATTGCTGGCGATCATTATCACTGGTTGCCAAACCCCGCGCATTAACCTGCGCAGCCCGGGTTACTAGCTGTGTAATTGAAAACATAGCGTGTTCCTATTGTGATCTCTAACGTAAGCATACAGTCATAAAAGGTATTGTACTTGCAAGATATAAATTCTTATACCAACAGCAAACTATAGAGGCGGCTTGATACGAACATGATTCTGAACAGGCAATTACCCAACCGGATAACCCCTGCTACGCCACCAATCGCAAGATATGCCATACTGATCCTAATGATCCTATAATAACAATGATAGAAGACTATGCAGAAAAAACCGACAGTAAAGCAACCCCTGAAACCGCTGACAGGCTACTCAGTATTGGACTTTTCTGCCGTTTTCGCAGGCCCTATCTGCACGCGCTTCTTGTCAGATTGTGGTGCTACTGTCATTAAAATAGAACCGCCTAACGGTGGAGATGTGATTCGAGGACCCAAAGGCAACAGCCGAATATTCGCTCATTTCAATGCCGGTAAACAGAGTGTGGCTATAAATCTAAATGACCCGGAAGGACAGGAACTGGCAAGAACTCTGGCACAGGATGCAGATATCGTCATTGAAAATTACCGGCCGGGGGTTATGAAAAAGTTCGGCCTTGACTACGCATCACTTTACCTGAACAGATATGTTCTGTTTTATTGTTACTTTTGTGTTTTTGGTATTTCGTTTCATT
>JAPKEK010000636.1 GCA_028822125.1 Pseudomonadales bacterium
TGGCAATCTCCGGACAATTGGGTCCCGATGCCCTGAGTTCAGACGAGGTAGCCAAAAGCATGTCGCTGTGCGTTGGTTGCAAGGCGTGTAAGCGGGAGTGCCCTACCGGCGTTGACATGGCTCGAATGAAAATAGAAGTCAATGCATTGCGCGCAAAAACACATAAACCGGGCCTGCGGGACCGGATCATTGGTTTTCTGCCGCGGTATGCCTACTATGCTCATGTTACCAGTTGGGCTTTGCCAATACTCGACCGGATCCCTGGAATTCCATGGTTAAGAGAAAAAGTTATCGGGATCAGCCGTCACCGCCGACTGCCACGATTTTTAAGCGACAGCGCTCTTTTAGGTGAACAGGTCTTCGGACCAGCCCAGGGCAAAGCAGTTTTATTACTTGTCGATACCTTCACCTACTGGTTTGAACCTGACAATGCCAAAGATGCTATCGAGGTACTCATTGCCCACGGATACCAGGTTCATCTTCCAAAATCAGATCCTGGCCGTCCATTGTGCTGCGGTCGAACTTTTCTTTCAGTCGGCATGATCGATCAAGCTCGTGAGGAGGCCACCCGACTGACCCAGACCCTGCGCCCCTATCTTGACAAGGGAATTCCGGTACTTGGCCTTGAGCCTTCGTGTTTATTAACCCTGCGCGATGAGATCCCTGCCCTTAACCTAGAAGCGGCAGCCAACATCGACTTCTCCCAGGTTATGCTTTTGGAAGAATTTCTTCACCAGGAACATATCGCGGGAAATTTTAATCCACAATTTAAACCACTTGCTACACCTCAAGTGGCGATACATGGACACTGCCATCAAAAAGCCTTTGACACTTTGCCTGCTGCTCAGGAAGTTCTGGGGTTGATACCGGGAATACAACCGCGCCTGCTGAAATCAAGTTGTTGCGGTATGGCCGGCGCGTTCGGTTACCAATCAGAAACCTATGACGTTTCCATGCGTATGGCAGAATTAGACCTCTTGCCGCAAATTCGCGAACTGGGAGATGACGCCGTGATCATTGCCAACGGTGTGAGTTGTCGTCAACAAATTACCCATGGCACCGGCCGGACTGCTGTTCATTTAGCTCGAGTTCTGCGCTCAGCGCTTCCGGTTTAGCAAAAATCTGGTCGGGGTTTCTACGGATCCCCTATTTTTCCCTAACGACCATCATCGACACAAAGAATCAACAAGTTATCGGGAAAATATAAACCGCCGCGGCAAGATAACCGGCACTCATCGACATTTAGCCATCGCCAGTGGTTGCAAGTACGCACTGATCTGGCTAGGCCAGCCCAACTCAGATATCCACAGACGCTACCGCATCTGGGTCTGCACCTCTGGCCCTGGACCCTGCAGGTTCTGTCTTGAAAGTAGTTACCCGTTGCACCCTACCCCGCCGGCGCTCGTCCCTGCAATGCGGCCAAACACCGCACCGGCCGTCAGGCCCGTTCCGCCCGGATAATTATTAAAAAACACGCCCCCGACTAATTCTCCCGCGGCATAAAGCCCCGGGATCGGGCGCATGTCTACGTCCAATACCTGGCCGTTGGTTTGAATACGCAAACCGCCGAAGGTGAAAGTAATACCACAGGTGACGGCATAAGCAACGAAGGGGGGTTGATCTATAGTGTTTGCCCAATTCGATTTTGGAATGCCCAACTCCTTAGTAGAGCGCCCGTCCTTAACATTAGGATTAAACGGCGTCTCGGTATCAACACAAGCGTTGTAGGTATGTATTGTTTCCAGGGCATTCAAAGCGTCAACATCCTCGAGCTTTTCCACCAGTTCCCCTAAAGAGTTTGCGCTGACCTTGGTGACCTGCTTGATCCGGTATTCATCCCGTAACAGGTGAACTACTTTCGCATCGAATATCTGCCAAGCGAATTGGCCGGGCTGGCGAAGAATTTCCCGGCCATATTTAGCGTATGTATAGTTTCGAAAGTCTGCTCCCTCGTCGAGGAATCGCTTTCCGTGGGCATTGAGGATAATTCCAAATGGGTAACTGTGTTTTTGAAATCCATCGCCTACACTCAGGTCGCCAAATTCCGGCGCATTCCTCTCCCACCCCACCGCATGGCAGCCTGACCAGTTTCCAAACGGCATCGCACCTATATCAAGAGCCATTCGAATACCGTCACCGGTATTAAATCGGGTGCC
>JAPKEK010000637.1 GCA_028822125.1 Pseudomonadales bacterium
CCTCAACCTTGGGGCCTGGCAATTATCTTTTACTGGCCAACACCTATGATGAAGTTATAAAGGAATCCTGTCAGCTTAGCGGCCCCTACCAGCTAAAAGCAGTGTTCCTCAGTCCGCAGGTATTGGGAGCCAATTCAAGTTTGCTGGGGGGGTCAAGTTCAGCTGAGTTTCGAGGGGGTATTACGTCCGATGATGGTGCCAGTTACGGAAACCGGTTCAAACCTGGCGACTCGCTAGATATGACGGCTGAGATTGCGATGGACCCAGCTCACATCGGCCTACCTGGTTTTCTGGTGGTGGGAGCGTTTCTTGATGGCCAGATTCTGCTTCTTAATGAACAGGGCGAATTCGAGTACCCTGACTCAACACTCAGTCCTATCACGCGAGCGGCCAGTAAAGTGTTAGGTACTGATGAATCGATTACCGTATTTACGGACCTTGTACCGGCTGCGCTTGGTATTGAAAGTATAGTAGTCGACTTCTTTTTCGGCTATGGCCTTGACAGCAATCCCGAAGAAATCTATTTCCACCAGATTCCTCTGAATCTGGTCATTTCTCCCTAATCGCTTTGGGAGGCAAAAATAACTTGCTGGATGGCGCCAAGCTCCTGAATTTAAAGGCAACTATCTTGCTGTAAAGATTACCGGAATTCGCCAATTACGGTATAATCCGAGTGCGTTTTCCAGCGGCACTAAAACCTGTAATTCCGGTAATCACGTTAAGCTAGAGCGGAGAAATTAACAATCAAGTTGATTGAAAGGAACCTAACCCGGTGCATGCAGTTCGTACAAACAAACGTTCTATTATTATGGCAGTATCGAGCTTTACAGCGATGATGTTGGTTTCCACACAATTAGCCACACAATCCATTTCGGAAAATATCAAACCTGTAGGTCAGGTATGTCTGGCTGAACAACCCTGTGTAGGATCTCCCATTGACGCCGGCGGTTCTATTCCGGTAGGTTCTACTTCGACTTCTTCTATCACTATAGAGCCGATTTCTGCGGTGGAGGAACCAACCCTCGTCCCCACTGAAACGGCACTGGTAGCAGTGGAACCCGAATCAGTAGCTTTTGATGCGGCGGCCACATACCAGATGAATTGTTTCGCCTGTCATGGTACCGGCGCAGCCGGTGCGCCACTGCTCGGTGAAGCGGAGGTCTGGGAAGAGAAACTGGCTAAGGGCATAGGAGAGGTGATGGCTAACGTCATTAATGGTATCAATGCAATGCCTGCCAGGGGGCTCTGCGCGAGCTGCAGTGATGATGATTTAAAGGCGCTGGTTGATTACATTATTAGCCAATAGTGAGAAACAAAAATTAGTAAACTCGAATTAAATTGTTAGTAATTTTAATTCTACATTCAAAAGGAGCATAAAAGTGTTAAGTGTTAAGAAGGTGGCTCAGCCACCATTTACTAAGTCAGTTTTGATACTAGTTACAGCATTGTATGCGACCGCCACTTTAGCCGATATAAGCGATGCTTTACAGGTCGCTCAGCTCAGCGACGGCTTTAATCCCGAACAGAAGTACATGGCATCTTGTTTTGCCTGCCATAGCACTGGAGCTGCTGGTGCGCCCAAAGTAGGTGACGGAATGGCAGTCGAATGGGAGCCTCGCCTCGAGAAAGGGCTGGATGCTGTTGTTGCCAATACGGTTAATGGGCTGAACACTATGCCTGCTAAGGGCCTTTGCTTTGATTGTACAGATGACGATCTCAGGGCCATTGTCCAATACATGATCGAAACGAGTCAGTAATCCAGGGGTTTCGTCGAATCTAAAAAATGAGCTGTAAGCAGCTCATTTTTTGTTTGTTATTCATTTGCTCGGTGAATTCAACGCATCAAGTTTTTCTTCCAATTCTGTGACTAGATTTTCCAGCTCTTCGATGCGCTGCTTTGAACGTTCCAGGGACTGCACTTGGGCGTCAAATTCCTCGCGGGTTAGCAGATCCAAGCTGGCAAAGGTCTTCTTCAGTGTTTGCTCTATTTGATTTCGAACATCATCCCGAAGGCTTTCCGCAGCAGGCAGCAGCGCAACAAGCCTGTCACTAAGATCTTTAAGGAAAGAATTATCGAGCATTGATCAACCTTAACAATTGGAGACGTTTATTTTAGCATCAATCGCTTATTAATTTGTTTCGGCGACTAGCAAACC
>JAPKEK010000638.1 GCA_028822125.1 Pseudomonadales bacterium
ATCGAGATCAGGGCTGGGAAAAGCTGACGGATCGAATTATTGTGCTGCTGGATGAGCACCGGGCTGGACTGGTCTTCATTCTCTGGGGTAATCAAGCCAGAAAGAAGGCCACTGCCATTGATCAGCATAAGCACCTGGTTCTGAGCGCTGCGCACCCATCGCCCCTGTCGGCTTACCGGGGTTTTTTTGGGTCGCGGCCCTTCTCTCAGTGTAATGATTATCTGCAGTCCAGGGGCGTCGGGACAATACCCTGGTTTTGCGGCCAGCAGAATGACATTTTAATCCAGTGAAGGCGCCACGAGAAGCTGCTTTGTTGAACCTGGTTAAGCCTAATCAGAGATTCATTGAGGAAAGTTATGGTGGGTTGGGCATAGCATGGGTCAGGGATTTTCCTGAACTGGTTCGTGCCTGCCTGGCACAGTGGGATCTTACCCTGATCGGCCGGGCCGAGGCAGGGCTTGCTATTAACGCGTTTTTTTGTGCAACGTGGTGAGCAGGCGTGTGTCCTTAAGTTAGGCGTGCCACATCCAGAACAGCTGACTGAGATAGAATCGCTGGGTTTGTTTTCAAGTGATCAGGTGGTCAATGTTTTGGCCTGGGATGAACCAAAGCGGGCCTTGTTAATGGAGCGGGTTCAGCCTGGCTTGACCTTACGGAGTCTGCTTGATAACCCGGACCAGGACACTGATTTGGTCAGGTATGCAGCTCCGCTATTGGTGTCTCTGCAGGTGCCTGCAGAGAAAACCTGCCAGTTATCGACTTACCAGAACTGGCTCAAAACCGGTTTTTCGCCGGAGGTGCTTGAACAGGCACCGAAGCTGGCGGAATATGTTTCCCTCGCACTTAGACTCGACCGTGGATTAACCGACAGATGGAAGGACGTCTTTGTTCTGCATGGCGATCTGCATCATGACAATATTCTGAAAGATAGTCATCTGGGCTGGGTCGCTATCGATCCGAAAGGCGTGATTGGCCCAGGTATCTATGATTGCGGAAGATGTATTCATAATTTTCTTCCGTTTGCCGCTGATCGCGGTTGTACCTCTGAGGCCGTTGCATTGGCGGCAGGGCTGATCCTAAGGCGCTGCCAGACCTTGTCTGAACTGAGTCGTTACCCGACAGCGGATTTGATTGCGGTAGGCTTTATTGATCTCACTCTTGGTAGCTGCTGGTCTGTTGCCGATGGAGAGACCGTAAATTACAGTTTACTGGAGGCCTTTTCTTATTTGTTGAAAGAGGTGATCTAATTGAGCTGATTGACTCCAGAGCAACTCAATTGCATTACCTTCGATAGCTAACTAATACGGGAAAAATCCAGGTTGGTGTTGTTAGCCGAAACTTCAATGTGTTCTGCAGCGCTGTTGAGTATCGCCAGAAAAAAGTGCTCTTTTCTGGACTGGGCGGTGGCTATGATTGAGCCGATCACCTTGTTTTGGAGCGTTAGATCTGTATGTAGTTGCAGGGGCTGACTTGAGGCTCCCGCAAATAGGTTTTTTTTGGTAGCGCCTAAATAATGAACTCTGGCAATGATTTCCTGGCCAAGATAACAGCCCTTGTCGAAATCGATTCCCTGAAGGTTGTGCAGGTTCAGGGAGTGGGGCAAATACTGGTCGCTGGTTTCCGGGTTAATCCAGGCCATGCCGGCTTTGATGTCTTCGGCTAGCCACCGGGCTACTGAACCTGTTGCAGAAATTTTCTGAGGGCTCCAGATTTCTCGTCTGGGGCTCATTGCTGGTATGTCGATACTGACAGTATCAGTCATAACTGCCTGAGTGTAAGTGCCATAGCAGTACCATTTATCAGAAAGATCGGTCATTTCCGCTTTAGAAAAAACGATATATTTTGAAAGAAATGATTGAACGGCTTTAACGGAATTACGCTCCATTCTTAAAAGCAAGGTTGTTTCGTCGGACCTTGCTGGCGCGCTTTGGGCCGCAGGCTGGTTGCTTATTGAATGCGCCTGTAGCGGTATTCGAGCGACGATCAACGTGGTTAATACTTTGCCCTGGATATTACAGATAGCGCCTAATAGAGCAGGCGTCCTGTCTAGCCGAGTTAGATCGCAGGTGGTATAGCCCTGGAGGAAGCGTTCTGCGTCTCGACCCTGGATCATCAGGAACCCGAAGTGTGAGAGATCGATTAAGGGCATAATGGTT
>JAPKEK010000639.1 GCA_028822125.1 Pseudomonadales bacterium
ACCGGTTCATCTTCCTGATGTAACAGGAAATCTGTGGTCTGGCCATGGATCAAGGCACCGGTGGTGACCATTTCACTGTACAGTATTGCGCGCGGCGAGATCAGCCTTAAAAGGTATCTGAAGTGCCTGTCCGTACAGCCCATCATGGGGGCCACGGAAAGTTTTCGGTCTGGCATAATGAGCGAATTAATTCTTAATCTGCCGTAGTGTAACATTTACAGGCCACTTTCAGCGGTTAACATTGATATTACCCATATCTGAAATGCCGGCTTTAAGCATATAATGGTTGATTCCACCTTTTGCATAATCATGATGATCTAATATGGTTCGTACTCGAGTAGCTCCTTCTCCAACCGGCGACCCGCACGTTGGTACAGCCTATATGGCCTTGTTCAGTTATTGCTACGCTAAACAGCATGGTGGACAGTTTCTACTGCGTATAGAAGATACTGATACTGCCCGCAGTACAGCCAAGTCCGAACAGGCCATTATCGATTCCCTGCACTGGCTTGGCTTGGATTGGGATGAAGGGCCCGACTGTGGTGGTTCCAAGGGTCCTTATCGGCAGAGTGAGCGCCTACCTGTTTATCAAGAATATGCCGAGCAGTTGCTGGAAAATGGCCATGCCTTTCACTGTTTTTGCACGGCCGAACGCTTGCAGCAGATGCGCACTGAGCAAAAGCAGAACGGGCAGACCGCCCGATATGATGGTCTGTGTGCTGGTTTATCAGCGCAGCAGGTATTGGAGCGAAAGGCCTCTGGTGCCGATGCTGTCATCCGCATGAAAGTACCCTCTGAAGGGGTCTGTATCGTCGAAGACGCCTTGCGGGGCAGCATTGAGATCGAATACGCACAGATTGATATGCAGGTGCTGGTAAAAGCGGACGGCTTCCCTACTTATCATTTAGCGGTGGTGGTAGATGATCATTTAATGGAGATAAGCCATATTATCCGCGGTGAGGAGTGGATTAACTCTGCACCGAAACATCAGTTGCTTTATGGCTATTTCGGCTGGCAGATGCCAGAGTTGATCCATATGCCGTTATTGCGCAACCCGGACAAGAGTAAGCTAAGTAAACGCAAGAACCCGACCAGTATCAGTTTTTATAAAGATATGGGCTACCTGCCGGAAGCACTGCTCAATTACCTAGGTATGCTGGGTTGGAGTATGCCTGGTGGTGAAGAGCGCTTTTCCCTGGATGACATGATAGACCAGTTCGATATCAGCCGGATCAGCCTGGGTGCGCCGGTATTTGATGTGACCAAACTGAAGTGGCTGAATGGCCGCTGGCTCAGGGAAGTACTCGATGAAGATGGTTTTGCTGCTCGCTTGAGTGAATGGGCCTATAACCGTGACAAGCTCATGCAGATCATTCCGCTGGTCAAGGAACGGGTGGATGTTTTCTCTGACCTGGGCAAAATGATCAGTTTTTTTGTAGAAGGGATGCCTGATCTGGATCCAGATGATTTTGACTATAAAGGTGCGGCGACCGAACAGCAGATCAAGGTTTTACAGTTCTCGCTGTGGCTCATGGAAGGCGATATAGGCTGGCATAGCAGTAGCCTGCAACAGCACCTTGTGGCGCTGGCCGAGGCCATGGATATGAAAATCAGGGATTTCCTGAAACCGCTGTTTATCGCCGTGTCCGGCAAACCTGTGTCGCCGCCATTGTTTGACTCCTTGGTTGTTTTGGGTCCGGAAATCAGTCGTGGCCGATTACGGCATGCGCTGGGAGTGCTCGGTGGCGTTTCCAAGAAGAAGCTGAAAAAACTGGATTCAGAGTTCAGGACACTGTCATGAGGGCTAGCCAATGATGCAACAGGCGCAAGACCTGCTGGAAGAAGGAAAAGAACTGAAGTCACTGCTCGATACTTTATCAGGTGATCAGTTGAATAACGCCACCAATTTTAAAAACTGGACAGTAAACAAAGTCGTTCAGCACCTGCATGGCTCGGACAGGATGGCGGTGCTCTCCCTGAAGGATCCTGAGGGTTTTAAACAGGCGATAAAGCAGCCTGAAAGGGTTAGAAGCAACATGAACCCAGAGCAGACAGGAACGGGGCTGGTCCAGGATTGGTGGCAGTATTTTGAGGAAATGGCTGATTTACTGGGCGACAGTGATCCGAAACGGCGGTTGCCCTGGTTTGGGCCGGA
>JAPKEK010000640.1 GCA_028822125.1 Pseudomonadales bacterium
GAATTTGCTCAGAGCAGCCTCACCGAAAGAGGTTGGCAACCGGGCAAACACGCCCCTTAATCCTTCAGGATCAACTCCGGTATACCAGAAGGGGGTATCCAGATATAAGCCCTCTGCTGAAAGGTCGCAGCCCAGTCAGCGGCCTGACTTTTATCGACGCCCAGCACAAAATAACTCTGCTGAGTCCATCCAGAAGCAAGATGTTCAGCCATAGCTATAAAATAATTTAATCTGTCTGCTTCTACTAAACTCAACAATTGCATCTGTCTATCGATACTTTCATCTTCCAATGAATAGGTATTGGTAGGGTCAACACCAGACAAAAATACAGCTGTTTCAACTGCGAAGCTCTGCAGCAATAAACGCAGTCCATCGTGCCTTTCGCCTACTCTCATGACAATGGGTGGATCATCTAGAATAACGAAGTCAGTCTCACCATAGAATAACGACAGCGCAGCTTTACTGCCCATAGATCTTTTCAACCTCAGAAACAGTGCAACCATTTAACTGGCTCTGCATCGATGTCCTTCCAGTTGCTTCTCGATTCTCGGCTCTGCCACTAAACACATGCGAGTCTTTATCGAAAATTATTTTTCATTAATGCCTCGTAGTGTATCATTACAATTAAAATCAACCGCTCAATTAAAATCAACGGCTCAATTAAAACCAACCGCCAATTTACTCTAGCAGGTTACCACATGGGTCTATGGTTTTGATCGTCCAGTCTAATATTCCTGCCCCTTCCAGGCCCTTAACAGTGTTAAACTGAACGCATTGTGAATACGCCCCTGGAATTCCAAATCAAGCTTGCTGCCACCAATCGAGCCGCATATTTGATCGTTCTGAATCTGTCTCTAACGGCGATTTTATGCGCTTTGTTAATCTATAACGCAGAACCTAATTCTTCAGTAACCACCCTTGTTCTTGTGTTCGATTCAGCATCATGCCTGGCCGTGTTAGCAATGTTTATCGCAGCAGCCACTATTAAGGTAACACTGGCCTCCAGACCAATCCTGCTAAGCAGTTTATTTATCCTGCAAGCAGGAAACGTAGTGGATGCTGCCAGTCATCTCTTTATTACAGAAGGTTCAAACTGGCTGAACACAGGAGATGCGCTCATTTTAATCGGCGAACTGGGCCTGGCTGTGGTTGCCTTCCGGTTTGTCCGGGCCGCCAACGAATTAACCAATCGAGATCCACTGACCGGACTTTACAATCGAAGCCACCACATGCGGCACCTTTCTCGACTATTACGGGAATGCCATGAAAAAAAACAATCTGTTGCCGTAGTTGCGATCGACCTTGATCATTTCAAACACATCAATGATGTGTATGGTCATGGTTACGGCGATACCGTTCTGCAAACTGTGGCTACCGTGTTGAAAGAACAGATCGCAGGCGCTGACCTCATCTCCAGAACCGGTGGTGAAGAATTTGAAATTGTTATTTCCAATACCGATGAGACCGCAGCCAAGGCTTTCGCAGAAAAAGTTCGAGCCACAATAAATGCCATTCCTACGGATAAACTGGAATCATTATCGGCAAGCCTGGGTGTGGCCGTCAGTCATCTAAGCGAAGGCCTGCCATCCTTAAGAGAACGTGCTGATGCGGCAGCCTATCAGGCAAAGAATTCAGGACGCAATCGGGTATTCCTTGCCAACTGAACCCGATGCAGGAAACAGGTCGCTTTAGCAGATATCATGGCTACCGGGCGTTGCCTGCTAAAAAAACTAAAGTAGGCATTGGGTATGCCTTCCCGCAATATTATGTCTGGACAGGACAATGGATGATCTCACCTGATTTTAGTGCAGGGAAACCTGCCGGCTGGAAAGTGAGAATCATTGCCCGCCTGGCGTGGGTTGAATTATTCTGTCCTGATCCATGAATCAAGTGTGGGTCAAAGAAAATAAGAGACCCTTTGCATACTTCAAACAGTACTTCATCTGCCAGCGTTATTACGCTGGGATCGGTATAAAACCCGCCTAACTGGGAACCATCGTTTCTAGCCGGCAAACACCCTGTCCTGTGACTACCAGCAATCGCTCGAAAACAACCGTTTTCAACATTAAAAGAATCGAAACTAACCATTACATTCGGTAATAAATCAACATGATCGCTATCATGGATCCAATAGGGTGAGTCCTGGTGCCAGCC
>JAPKEK010000641.1 GCA_028822125.1 Pseudomonadales bacterium
CCGGCTTGCTTAAAAATTTCAAAGGCCAGGGGTGCACAGCAAGCACCCATCAGGCACATTGCCAGCGAATTGCCAGGATGAGGAAATAGCTGTAAGCAGATCAGCTGGCCAATCAATAAGGGTGGCAAGGCACGAAACCCCATGAAATAAGTCGCGAACACGCGAATACCGTGGGGCAGGAAGAGTATCACGCTCAAGGTATAATTGGTTTGATAATCTGAATTCAGGCTGACGGTCGCTGCTTCAAGAACGCCGTAGGCCATAACAAAGGCCCCTATCACTAGCCCCCATGCGCGGATACCAGGCAATAAAGTTATTAACGTTGGTGCGGTTTTTTGAATCAGCAAGACCTGAAGAGCATAAGTTTAGAAGCTGGACGTCATTCTATACATAGTTGGTATAAGCCTGTTTTTCTACCTTCAGCCGGTTTAAGCAGGCTTTTTTGTATAAGGGACTTTAATGCTCGATGATAAGTAGGCGAAGACAGGGACTTACAGTAAAGACTATTTCGCAACTGTTTTGAGGAAACCAGGGAAACATCAGCGCCCAGTGTTTCGGTCATCGCGCTGAGTATGCGGATTTCCTGTTCAGTTAGCTTGCTCAAACCAAAATCTTGTTCCATGTCGATTAATACCGCCTTCAATTGGGCGAGTTTTCGCAGGTTTTGTAAGTTCATCCCGTGCTCCCATCGTGATAATTTTATTCTACCATGATTTCTCAGGGGATAGGGATTGGCTTACTTTGCAACGAAATTGTTAGGCGTGCAGCTGAGTTGATCTGTACCATCGAAAAGTCATCATGGTAATGATCATGAAAAAGATCATACCGAGTACATCGCCTATGACGAAAATCAGGATGAAATGCTGGCTTTCAGAAAAAGAAAACGAACTGCTGAACAGGACGTGGGAAGCCGCCGCATCTGTTAATGCAGCGACAAAACCGGCTAATGCCAGCGGTCTCCAGTTCAGGGTTAAATTATCGGTCGTCGCGAAACTGGGTAAGCCTGCAAGCTGAAACATTTTAAAGGTGAGAAAAGGCGTTACCGCACTGACCACAGCCGGCCACAATAGAAAGCTATCTGAGGCGCGACCAAATGTAGCCCAACAAAGCCAGCTGCCCACCAGCAGAGGAATAATGGCCCTGGCACCGAGTAGCCAGGTAGCAAGAATTCGAACACCATGTGGCAGGAATAACAGCAGTGCATAGAGCGGCTGGTTGTCCAGGAAGTAACGCTGGGCCGTTAGGATGGGGTAAAAAGATACGCCGTAACAGCCAAAGTAAAGTGCAATGATCCAGGCGCAGTCTTCATATTCTCTGAGGTATTTTAGTATCCTATACACATCTCGACCTTAACTACCTAAGGTATCGGCGACCTTCACTAACACGTTAACATAACATGAGTTCGTTTCAGGTGTATATTTTTTATTTACAACCGAGCAATTAAAGGTTGGCTGCAATCAAGCCTGCGGGGCCGGGTATTTTCATGAGGCAGCACCGATAGTTTCCTTTCCTGGCCAGTGCTGTAGACCCTTGAACGCAAGAGTTACAGAACTCGGCCTCAGGGTAAATTCGTGTTTACCCGCCGATTTCCGGGACAGGATCCCTCGGCTATTGTGCTTCAGACTTTGACGATGGTTTTACCAAAATTGTTGCCAGCAAAGAGATCGGCAAAAGCAATTCCACATTGGTCTACGCCTTGATATGCCTGCACAAAGGTTTTTAAAGATCCTTCGCCCATCCATGCTTTGAGTTGCTGGCGAGCTTCGTCATAACGCGCTAATTTGGTGTGGGTCAGAAAACCCTCAAGGCGGGCACATTGGGTGACCAGCATAAACAGGTTACTCGGTCCGGAAGGCGCAGTGCGACTGTAGTCTGCAACAGCGCCGCAGAATGGAATGCGGGCGCCTTGATTGATCTGGCCCAGCACCGTTTCCAGGATGGGCCCACCGACATTATCAAAATAAACATCGACGCCTGATGGACAGGCGGATTTCAGTTGCTCATCAAGATTGTCCTGACGGTAATTTATGACTTCGTCGTAACCGACTTCCTTGATCAGGCGCTGCCTTTTAGCCTCCGTGCTGGTTATGCCAACGATGCGCTTTGCTCCCATTATCCTGGCGATTTGCCCGGCAGCATAACCCACTGAC
>JAPKEK010000642.1 GCA_028822125.1 Pseudomonadales bacterium
GAATGCTCCGGCCGGCCATATAGAACAGGAACCAATCTGTATAGGTCTGATCGAGCATCTCGGAAACCGTCATCGGGCTACCATCCAAGCTGGTGAAGGACACACCAGACAAGTCCTGCAAGTCACTCTGCAGAGGCTGCAGGGGCCCGGGCCCCCGGGCAACATTGGTGGTGGGTAAGATCTGCCGGACGTTCTGAAAAGTCCAGCGATTCCAGGGCGGACGATCCCAATCCGCGCGAGGGATGCGCCACTGAGGCAATACCGGTGAAGGTTGCATTATGGGAGGTCGAGAATCCGAATTACGATAGCTTTCCATTGAGACCTCGTTTTATTTGATCAGGCCTTATTCAAAGACGATAGGTACGAACTGAAATCTGGCCAATGACTGCTACAACTGACCCTGAATCACTTCTTAAACCTGGCATCCAACGCCTGCAGCCTTAGCCTTTCAGCCGGACCAACGAAAAACAATAGCGCCTGACAGGGCGCTATTGTTCCAGCCTTTCTTCGACAGCCAGGTTCAGGCCTTGGGCACGAATACCGCTTTGGTTTCGAGGAATTCCTCAAAGCCCAGGTCGCCCCATTCGCGGCCATTTCCGGACTGCTTATAGCCGCCAAACGGCGCATTTAAATCCGGACCGCTGCCATTGATATGAACATTACCGGTACGAATCTGCGCGGCGACTTCAAGGGCATGATCGACACTGCCGGACTGCACGTAGCCGGACAATCCGTACGGCGTGTCATTGGCGATCTCAATGGCCTGGGCTTCATCTGTATAGGGCAGAATAGACAGTACCGGGCCGAAGATCTCTTCTCGAGCAATCGTCATATCGTTACTGACATTACCGAACACAGTGGGTTTAACAAAATAGCCGGCATTTAAACCATCGGGTCTACCTGTGCCACCACACACCAGCTCAGCGCCTTCGTCAATGCCTTTCTGGATCAAGCCCTGTATTTTATCAAACTGCACTTCACTGACCACCGGCCCCATGGTGGTACCATCGGCAAAGGGATCACCTGGCTTGGCGCCTTCCGCCGTACGTTTTGCAATCTCCAGGGCCTGGCTATGGGCGCCAGCTGGTACCAGCATTCGGGTTGGTGCATTACAACTCTGCCCGGAATTCTGAAATATCGCATTCACACCGCTGCTCACCGCCTGTTCAAGATCCGCATCCTCTAACACAATATTGGCCGATTTACCGCCCAGTTCCTGAGCAACTCGCTTCACCGAAGCAGCCGATGCCCTGGCAACTTCAATGCCAGCACGGGTAGAACCTGTAAAGGACATCATGTGGATATCATCATGGGATGACATAGCAGCCCCGACGCTGGGGCCATCACCATTGACGAGGTTAAAAACGCCGGCCGGGACGCCCGCTGCATGCAGTACCTCAGCCAGAATGATGCCATTCACAGGCGCCACTTCGCTGGGCTTAAGCACCATGGTACAACCCGCCGCCAGGGCTGGTGCCACCTTACAGGCGATCTGATTGATCGGCCAGTTCCACGGCGTGATCAAGCCGCAGACACCAACCGGCTCACGCCTGAGCAGGTACTTACCTTTCTTTTCCTGCCAGGGGAAGTCCTTTAATATTCCCAGCGTGGTTGCAAAATGAGCCTGCCCCATGGCAGCTTGAGCCGCTTTTGACAACCAGATCGGCGCGCCCATTTCGGTGGAAATGGCTGTCGCAATTTCATCGTAGCGCTTGGCATACTCTGCCAAGATAGCGCTTAACAATTCTACTCGCTCAGCCACAGCTGTTTTAGAAAAACTATCGAACGCTGCCACCGCAGCAGCCACAGCTTTATCAACATCAGCGGCCCCACCCATACTAATCCTGGCAAAAGCGGCCTCGGTCGCCGGGTTAATGACGTCAAGCGTTGCCGGGCTGGCTGGATTAACCCACTCGCCATTAATATAAAACTGTAAATACTCTTGCATGGTTTTTCCTCTTAAAATGAATAGCTTCTGAAATAAATAACATCTGAAACGAATAGCATCTGCGTCAACCTGGACCCGGCCGGCGCCGCGAAACAGATGCTCAAACTACAAACTGACCGAACCTATGTCAAGTTTTTGCAGCGGATAGGTAACATCCAGGCGGCCCATACTAAATCTGATATTGATCCCTGTGTG
>JAPKEK010000643.1 GCA_028822125.1 Pseudomonadales bacterium
GTTGGTCCGCTACAACCACTTCATCAAATGCCGTGGTATAGGCTTTGTAATCAGTGGTCTTAGGCCGCAGCCAGCTCTTATCCGGCAACATATCCGGGGGTGCACCAGATTCGTCATCGCTGCCATCTGCCTCTACCATGTCCATAGAGTCCATATCGACCGGTACCTCACCCTCAATTGCGTCGGTTAAATCTCCATCCTGTCCTGCTTCGGGGTCAGCTGAGTCATCGCCGCCTTCAGGTTCCATGTCTTCAGTATCGCTTTCAGAGTCATCGGCATCATCGCTACTGCCTTCCTCTCCCCAGTCATCTGTCAAACCAAGATCTGCGATGAGTTCTCTGGTTACATCCATAAACGCCGACTGATCAAATATAACCTGCGATAGATCGTCCAGCCGGTCACCGATACGCTGCTCGATGTAGTCCCTCCAGGGATCCAGAATAGCCTGCGCCGTAGGTGGAACAGGTTCTCCAATCAGCTTTTCACGCACCAGTAAGCCGACCGCTTCACCCAGCGGCGCGTCTTCAGACAGTTCAACCACTGCATAACCCTTGTCTTGACAGTACTGGTCCAACTGCGCGCTCAGATTATGCTGGACACCTCGCATCAGATGAGACCCGATAGCCGCTACCCGAGATTCTTCTACCCAGTCAAAAAGCTCCTGGGCAATTCCGGTGGAAGGTCTATTCCTTAAATGAAGGGTTTCGTCATGAAAACGACTTCGCAATGCAAAGCGATCTGCGGTCCCTCTAAGCGACGCCAAGGCTTCTTCGCTGATAGCGGTTTCAGGCAGGGGTATACGGGCCTTGCTTCCTTGCAGATAGGCCTTACCTCGGCCAAAGCTGACGCTCAGGTCTTCATCACCCGAGATCGCCCTCATGGTTGAGATTATGGCCTGCTTAAAGACCTCGGTCGAGTCGTCCATTTAACAATGCCCCAAGGATCTTAAGCCAGGACAACATTGGCGCTGGACTCAGGAAGCTCTTCACCAAGACAGCGTTGATAGTATTCAGCAACAATAGCTCGCTCGGTTTCATCACACTTATTCAAAAACGTGAGCCTGAACGAGAAGCCCAGGTCCCCGAACAGATCTGCATTTTCTGCCCACATAATGACGGTCCTGGGTGACATCACAATGGAGATATCACCATTGATAAAACCTTGCCTGGTTAGCGCCGCCACTGAAACCATATTGGCTAAGGTTTTCTTGTCCAAATTATGTTGCTTGGATGCGACGATATCCACTTCTTTATCATGTTGCAGGTAATTCAAAGTGGTTACTATATTCCAGCGATCCATCTGCCCCTGATTGATCTGCTGGGTTCCATGGTACAAGCCACTGGAATCACCCAGGCCAATGGTATTGGTAGTGGCAAACAGGCGAAAACCGGGATGTGGGCTGATCACCCTGCTCTGGTCCAGCAAGGTGAGTTTCCCTTCTACCTCCAACACACGTTGAATCACGAACATCACATCAGGGCGACCCGCATCATATTCATCGAAAACAATAGCGCAGGCTCGCTGCAGTGCCCAGGGTAATAGTCCTTCCTTAAATTCAGTTATCTGCTGACCGTCCTGCAAAACAATCGCATCCTTTCCGATCAGGTCCATGCGGCTAACATGAGAATCCAGATTAATGCGAATGCAGGGCCAGTTAAGACGCGCGGCAACTTGTTCGATATGAGTGGACTTGCCCGTGCCATGATAACCCTGAATCATACAACGCCGGTTATGAGCAAAACTTGCCAGAATCGCTATGGTCGTTTCATGGTTAAAAAGATAACTTTCATCCAATATTGGTACATGACTGGACGGCGTCGAAAAAGCGGGTACCACCATATCGGTATCCAATCCAAAGACATCCCGTACCTTGACCTGTGTATCAGGAATACCGTCGCCTGCCAATGCTCCAAGTTGCTCAGCCATACTCTTACTACCTTTTAGTCTTTATTGCGCATGCTTTAATCTATTCTACTGGCCGTTGATCAAACGACCTATTCCCGTACCGCGTTGGCCCACTGAAATCCGCTATCGGAAGCCCTTATTTACCTTCCCTGTAGGACCTGCGAGCCCCGGTCAGGCGTTCTTTTCATTGCAGTGGATCAAACTTGCAGTTCATCGAAAAGCCTGTCATTAGAAAAG
>JAPKEK010000037.1 GCA_028822125.1 Pseudomonadales bacterium
TGCTATGATTCATGTAAGGTCCCCCTAGGATAACCGTTGCCGGGTTATAAAAAATGCAGCCAAGCGCTGCATATCGTTGAGGCAAAAGCCAAGGCTTATTTTCTGGTCATTACCTTCAAACTATGGTAATCCATGGATAAACTGCCAGCTCATTTCTGCTGTGATGCTAATGACTTCGGCGCCCCTGCCGGTACCTAAGACTTTAACCGCCACCCGCCATGGTAGCGTAAACCATTGATTTAAAATCAAAGCTGAAGGGATGAAGAAAACCAGGCATACGTTGCGTGAAACACATCCCGGCAATGCCCGAGTGGGGCGCCAACCAGCTATGCGTGCCAGCAACGCCACCCCAGTGGTACTCATCCTGCGAACCAGGATGCTCGCCTTGAGCCAGCTGCGATTTAAGTGCGAAGCCAAGGCCAAAGACAGTGCCTGGCATTTGCCACATCAAAAAATTTACTCCCACGCCTTCCGCCAGCTGATTGGTACGCATTAACTGCAGGGTTTCTGGTTTTATTATGCGTTGGCCCAACCACTCACCGCCATTTGCAATCATGCGAATGAAATTAAGATAATCTGAAACCGTCGACACCAGCCCAGCTCCACCACTGAGGAATCGACCAGGATGATTAAATCGCCCACTGACAGCATCATCAAATTTCACCAGTGCAGTATTCATGGGATCCATCAAATTAGTCGGTGCATACAGGGTCGTGAAGCGATGAACCTTATCTTCTGGAACCCAGAAGTCAGTATCCACCATCTGCAGCGGAGCAAAAATATGGTCTCTCAGATAACGATCAAACTTCTGGCCGGAAAGCACTTCAACCAATCGAGCACAGATATCAGTGGCCACTGAATATCGCCAGAAGGCGCCGGGTTCATAAGCCAGCGGTAAGCTTGCTATCTGCTGTGAAAGTGCTTCAAGATCACCACCCCCTTCCATCAAGGCACCGATACCCTGCCCGGTATACAGCTGATCAATCACTGACTCCGGTTCAAAATGACCGTAACTCAACCCGGCACTATGACTCAGGATATGCTTTATGAGGATTGGACCCTTGGTGCTGTCCCGGTCATCGGCGGTTTTTGCGCCTGGGTTGAGCACCTGCATATCGGCAAATTCCGGGAGGTAATTCGATAGCGGATCTGCCAGGCGAAAACCACCGGCTTCATAGCATTGCATCAGCGCCACGGACGTAATGAGCTTGGTATTGGAATAAATCCTGAAAATAGCATCTTCCCGCAAAGCTGATTTACGCTCCAGGTCCTGAAAACCCAGGTTTTGAACATCAACGACTTCAGTACCCCTTAAAATGACGGTACTGATGCAGGACAACAACCCCTTATCAATGTAGCTCTGCATCTTTGCCTTGATGGCTGTAAAATCAAAATCACTAGCCACTACATCAATCGCCATAAGTATATCCCTTCATTCATCTACCCCTGCAGTATGTGTAGCCAGTATCGTCCACGGTTCCAGCCATTATAGCTAAGATCGTATCTGAGCGACTAGGAAAACACCTCATAGCCGGTACAGGGCCACTATTCATACGCTGCACCAGAAAAGCAGCTACCTTGTCTGGCGCAACGATATTTAACGGATAAACAGCAGCAGAACCAATCCAATTAATGCACAATGTAATCTGCTGCCAGAAACAGTCATGATTTATTGCTACCCCCACAGTTAACTATCTAACCCCCATACAGGGTTATCAGGAGAGTATCAGATGAGACTTAACAACAAAATCGCAATTATCACCGGCGGCGCCAGCGGTATGGGACTGGCCACGGTACATCGCTTCCTCGACGAAGGTGCCTGCGTTGTTATAGCCGACTTCAATGAACAAAATGGCCTGGAGGCTGTACGTCAGGCTGGCCAGGCAGGGTTCAGCGAAAAAGTCCTGTTCCAGAAAACCGATGTAGCATCAGAAGATGATATTCAAGCATTGATTAACCGTACAATATCTCACTTCGGTGGTCTCGATATCATCTTTAATAATGCGGGTGTGGGCGGTGCCATAGGCCCCTTGACAGAAACCACAACCGACGACTGGGATTATACCTTTGACGTGCTGGCAAAAGGTGTGTTCCTCGGTATCAAGCATGCTGCCCGAGCTTTCAGGGCGCACGTCAAAGGTGGGTCTATTATCAATACAGCCTCAATTGCCGGTCTCAGTGGTGATGCCGGGCCATTAGTCTATTCAGCAGCAAAGGCCGCAGTCATCAGCATGACCAAAGCTGCAGCGGTTGAACTGGGCCCAGACAGAATCCGGGTTAATGCTATCTGTCCTGGTTTTATCAATACGCCCCTGGCAGATGGCGGAGACCCGCAAGCCACAGCAAAAGCCTTTGGCAAAGCTCAACCCTGGCCGGAGCAGGGCACAGGAGATCACATTGCCGGAACCGCTTTATTCCTGGCCAGTGACGATGCTGAATTCGTGACCGGTGAACACATCATCGTTGATGGTGGGCTCACAGCAGCCGGCCCTGAACTGAGCAGGCGGTTTCCCAAAGCCTCTGCCCGTACTGGCAGATATTCAGGCATTACCAAGGGCTCCACGGGTGCAGACCCCGAATTGCGGCGCCTTTAGACATCAGGGGACACCTCTGGACTGAGTTCAATCACACCTCGCTGACAGCATCGGCGTCGATGGCACCACCTGCATCTCCACTATTGGATTTACGCGAAGCCAGTTCAGATAAATTAGAGGAATGATCGTCTCTGCTGATCCTGTAAGTGGAGACTACCCAAAGACCCAGCAAAAACAGGCCACAATATAGGGGTAGAAACAGCGTAGCAAGGTCTCGCCTTATCTCATAGGTAACCTCAGCCACTGAGGTAATACTGTCCAGCCCAACTAAAGAGACAATTGCCCCTGCGCCGATAATCCCCCCCGCTGAAATAGCTTTAGCAGCAAACCCGCGCGCCGCGTAGAACAATCCCTCAGATCTTCTATTGGTCGTTATCTCGCTATCTTCCACCACATCCGCCATCATGGAATCCAGCAGCACGCCACCGATGATCCCACAAATCACTTCCGTTACGATAACAAAACTGTATATGTAGAGAGACAACCAGCTCCCCAGTTCTGGCCACCAACCGCTGAGCACCAAAATATAAGGTATAGGGTATAGAATAATATTCACCAGAATCGCAGCAATTGCTGCCTGCTTTTTACCCAGCATTTTACCGAAGAAGGGAGCCGCCCAATAAGCGATTGCTGGTGACACGAGGACACCTACCCCGGTGATGGCAATCTGCTCGCCGGTAAAAGCAAAGAAATACGTGGTGTTATACAGATAGAGTGCCATGCCCAGGCCGCCCGCAATTCCAACGGTCAATCCATAGAAAAAGAGTGCTGCAAAATTTCTATTTTTAACGGATTGAAATATCTGGCGGATTTCCCGGGAAATTTCCATAAACCTGAATTTTTCGCTGGGTCTCGGCAGGGCCGCAGCCACCTTCTGGGTTCCCAGCGCCGAGATCAGGATTGCCAGGGCTATCAAAATAGCACCCACAGTGCCATAGATGCTGTAGCCAGCCTGCACCGCAAACCCATAAGCACCGACCCAAAAGAACATATTAACGGTATGAATGCCGTTACCGCCATACCAGCCAAAAGCATGGCGCAACGCAAGCCATTTATTCCTGCGATCATAGTCAGTCTCAAGGTCAGGCAACAAGGCTGTGGAAGGCACCTCAAACAGCGTCGTTCCTGTTCGAATCAGCAAGGCCAGCGCCAGCACATAAGCAAAAGTGTTGCTTTCATTGAGTTCAATAACGGGATTAAACAAGGCATAGAAGGTCAACGGCAACAGGAACAGCGCTACGTACATGAAAGGATGTCGTCGTCCCAGGGCACTGCTGGTTTTATCAGACCAGTGACCGAGCAACAAATCTGATATCGCATCCCACACCATAGCAATGGCAAGCGCTATAGATGCCAGGTAACCTGGCAACCCCAGAACCTGGTTTGCATAGATCAGCAATAAATAGCTGAAAGCATTATTCTTCACACCATATGAAATTGCTGCGGAACCGTAAAACCAGAATGTTGAACTTCTCTCTAACTTCGAAATCGCCATACCCATCTCCTTCACGCCCGATTAAAGCGGAGTTTGACATCGAACGAAAGATAAATTAATAATTTATCTCAAATCGGATGCCCCTGCGAGGCAGCGGGCAACAACAAGGCTTGCTTTCCGGTGTGCGCGATGCGAGGGACCACCCCCACTTGGGCTTAGATCCTAAATAAAGCGTCCCCTGCACTGCAGCGCCCTGCCGCCCCTACCGAGTGATGCCGTCTGCCAACATGGAAGCTGGCGCTGACCTAATCGCACGGGCTCATGCCAGCCCGGTCGCGCTCTGGCAAACTCGTCAGAACACACGTGTCAATCCAGATTCGCCAATGGTTCTTTTCTGTGATTAACTCACTTCCTGATTAAATTCGCGAAACCTACTATGCTTTACTGCCAAAAATTCAGTGCTGTTACAGGACGCATCCTGCTGGGCCTGTACTTCTTGATTCCCGGAATTTCAAAAGTGAGCGGATTCAAGGCAACCGCCATCTATATGTCTGAACACGGTATGGTATTCATACCTTTTTTCCTGGTTACAACTATTATCCTGCAAATCGGCGGTGGTATGGCGCTGATTCTGGGGTTTCGAATCAGTGAAGTTTCCTTTATGTTTGCTGTCCTGACACTCATTATCAGTCTCGTCATGCACGACTTCTGGGCTTTGGAATCAGGTATCGAGCAAGCCCATGAAATGCAGAATTTTATCAAAAATATGGCCATTATGGCCGGCTTACTGGTCCTATCTGCAACGCAACATATCGGCACCTGGAGCCTGACTAGCTCAGCCAGTGAAGCTAACGCCTGATGCCAGGATGCTGCGCCTCTGAATTTCGCGGATCCACGTCACGCATCAGCTTGCTGAGCTTCCAATATTTCCCAGCGATGATAAAGCGAGGACAATTTGTCGCGTTCATCTTCCAGCGTTTGGTACTGCTTCAGTTGATCAACCTGACCCAGTTTAAAAAAACTGCTATCAGTGACCGCTGCCTCCAAAGCTGCAATTCTTGCTTCAGCCTGCTCGATCAAAGCGGGTAATCCCGCCAGTTCCTTGTTTAGCCTGCGCTGTTGCCTGGTCTTTGTCGATTGCTGCCTTTTAGCCGCTGGTGTGCCAGCTACAGTGCTCACTTTACTTCCAGCGTGTCCTTCGAAAACTCCTCCACTGTCTTTCCAATCCTGATAATTACCGACATAATCACAAATGCGCCCATCACCCTCAAACACCAGCAGGGAAGAGACCACATTATCAAGGAAAGATCTATCATGAGAGACCATTAAAATCGTGCCCTTGTACTCCACCAGAAGCTCTTCAAGTAATTCAAGGGTTTCAACATCAAGATCATTGGTAGGCTCATCCATCACCAGAAGATTAGCCGGCACCATAAACAGCCTGGCCAGCAGCAACCTGTTCTGCTGGCCACCACTGAGCGTACCTATCAATGCTCGAGCATCGTCGCCCTTGAACAGGAACCTTTTCAGATAAGCCAGCACATGGATAGATTTACCATTGATTTCTATGAAATCGCCGCTGTCACAGAGAAAATCCAAGGCCCGGATATCAGGATCCAGGGTTTTACGGATCTGGTCAAAGTAGGCCGTTGTTAACTTAGTCCCGGTTCTGATAATACCGCCAGAGGGTGACAGCGTCCCCAGCAGAAGACCCAGCAAAGTCGATTTACCGATACCATTGGGGCCCAGCAAACCAATCCGGTCTCCTCTCTGGATGATCAGGTCAAAATTCCTGATCAGTACCTGATCATCGATCTGATAACTAACGTCGATGAATTCCTTTATAGCCTTACCCGATCTTTCGCCACTATCAACTTCAAGTTTTAGTTGAGCAATTGAACGCCGCTGTCTCCTGTCTTCGCGAAGTGACTGCAATGCCCGCACCCGACCCTCATTACGAGTGCGTCTGGCTTTAATGCCCTGGCGAATCCAAACCTCCTCCGCTTTCAGTTTCTGATCAAACCTTTTGTCCTGTTCTGATTCCACAGCGAGTTGGTGTTCCCTGCGTTGCAGAAAAGAAGCATAATCCATGTCCCACCGGGTGAGTGCGCCACGATCAATATCGATCACAGAGGTCGCAACCGCTTGCATCAGCTCCCGGTCATGAGAGATGAATATGACGGTTCCGGAAAATTCGAGCAATAACTGTTGCAGCCATTCGATGGTCGGTATATCAAGATGATTGGTAGGCTCATCTAATAACCAAACATCAGGGTCAACCACTAGAGAGCGTGCAATTGCCATTCGCTTTAGCCAGCCGCCTGACAATTCGCTTAGCTTTTTTTCTGCAGGTAATTCCAACCGGTCAATCATGGCCTCAACTCTATAGCCCACTGCCCAGCCATCCAATGCATCCAATTTATTTTGCACTTCTAGCAATTCTTGAGGAGCGGTTGCAGCATCGGCCGTGAGGCCCTTGTATTGATTCAGCAGGTAGCCTATTTCACTGAATCCTGCAGCAACAGCCTGATAAACAGTCATATCCGCCGCGTCTGGCAAGGACTGGTCCAGGGTAGAAAACCTCAATTTGTCCCGTCGCCAAATTTTGCCTTCATCAGCCAGAACCGCGCCATTAATCACATTCAATAAGGTGCTCTTACCACTACCGTTGTAGCCGGTAATACAGCAGCGTTCCCCAGCGCTGATGCTGAGGTTAACGTTGTTCAATACCGCATTATTGCCGTAGGAAACTGAAATATTCTGAAGTGAGGTGACCAGCATGAGAGCGATCATAATACCACGACTAGGCCGTCTTACGGCAAACAACATTATGGGGTGCCAACTGATCCTACCCGGGAAACGGCTAGGTATTGCTTTTGGCTGAATCCACGGCTATCTGCCTTTATCGGAGAATATGGCCCCAGCCTTATTCTCTATAGCGTCTGCCAACAGGTTTAGATCGAAGCAAGCATCAGCCATAAAGAGCTGAAACTCAGCTGACAAGCAGACGATTCCCGGAGCCAACTGTCAGCGGGTCTCCCGATCTGCCTGCACTGCAACAAACAGCTGGCCGCAATCAGCGCAGCAAGGTCGCCTCAGGTCAGATAAAACGCCTGCAGAATTACTTGCCAAGCACAGTGAAATCCACTGCGGAGAAAGGGTAAGATTTAAACAAAACCGTTAAATGCTTCCTATTGGACGAACTACACCGGAAAACCATGACTCAAAAAGCACCCAAAGGATTCAAACGCTTTCTTCCGAAGGCTTCAAAGTTACTGAAACAACCCGCTGAACTTAAGGTGTTGATTTCCAGTGCCAGTAAAAAACTGGCTGCAACCAGCGGTTCCAGACTATCAGAAGCACAATCCAATCTCACGCTGTTTCTGGATCTTCTAAACTGCTATGTACAGGGGACCTATCGAGCCGTTTCTAACGAAACCCTGGTCGCAATTGCAGCCGCAGTTCTATATTTCCTGGTGCCGTTGGACCTGATACCCGATTTCATCCTAGCCTGGGGGTTGCTCGATGATATTGCCGTTGTGTCTTACATTTATGGCCAGGTCAGGGATGAGTTAGAAAAATTCAAAGCCTGGCGGGCAGACAACAGGTAATAAGATGGCCTGCTCAGCACAGCGAAATAAACAAGCGTTACAACGCTATAGCTCAATTAACCTGAAACGATCCAGCCCCGTTAGCCAAGTCAGGTAGGATAAGTCCAGGCAGACGCTCGCAGCGAATAATCAATTAATGCAGCTACCTAATTAAGCTTGGTTCTGGCCAATCGATCACCGTGTGCGCTACCCATGAAAATTTCATCTCCTACCTTCAGCGCAACAGTGACATAACCCATGGGGGCACCTTGATGGTCAATCACGGTTTCACCCAACATCGTCTCGGAATCAACTCTGACCACCTGGAAAGGCAGTAAACAAGGCCCCTGCTCGGCAGTACAGGATTCATTCAGGGGATCGTGCTGGTGAGATGCTATCCATAACATGCCATCATCATCAATGGTGACGTTATCCGGCTGGCGTACATCAAAGGCGCTCTCCAGCATGCCTGAGGCGCGGTCTAGTTTTATAATCTTATTTCCCATGTACACATTAATAAAAATTTTCTCATTATCGGCACTGACGGTAATACCATTGGGCATTACCTGCTGAGAGTTTGCAACGAAGCTAAACCCAGATTCAGCCTGCCACTCCCAAACCCACCCCATTTTTTCACCATTGAGTAGCCTGCGACCAACCTCTTCAAAGGCAATAGACTTATTCCACATATGCGTGACCAGAAAGCCGCCGTCGGACAGCGCCACCACATCATTGATAAAGGGATCCCCTGGCGGCAGAGCGCAACCCCTCCACTGCAGGGTCCAGCCACCTGGCGCTGCTAATACCTCAAAGAACTCAACTGCCTCACGGCCGCCATGATTCACCACCAGTAGCTGCGTTCGATTATCGCCACGATGGCTCAAGTCGATGCCATGCGGGCTGAATAAGCCTGGCTCAGGTGCCATACAGTCCTCATCTCCCCAGACTTCTGCCTGCGAAGACCAGTTAATGGGCAGGTCCTGCTGTCGGGCGGCATCAATATCGTAAATCAGTAATTTCCCCGGGGTGTCCATCATGAACTCCCCCATTTCGCTTACCAGCAAATGCCGGGTACCAGGCAACTGAACCAGATCCTCAGGGTTTTTGAATCCGCAGATTGGCGTTATACCGGCAACTGGTAGACAGGCTAGTGGGTCCTGTTCGGCCGGACCTACCTTGGCTTTTTCTTCAGATAATGATGGGTCGTCGCAGCCGGCAATCAACAGACTGAATAGCAAAGGTAACGAAATTCTATAGTCTATCCTCATGTTCTTCTCCTCAAAGGGCTGATCTTACTGCTTACAAACATACCCGAATCAAAGCCAGAGCATAAGGCCCAGAGCCTTTTCTAAACCCTGCGACAGGCAGTTGACCTAATCTGAATTGTATCTCGCCTGCCTGTGCCCCGTAGCTGAACGGGATTCATTACATTGCCCAGACCGCGCACGGCGGCTGCAACCAAAACCCAGATCAACCTCGCCTGGCGTAGCAAACCTGCTATCCTGAGTCACTATAGTCATCGAAGAGGAAGTCCTATGGACGTTCAAACGAAAGGGTTCTGTGACCCAAGGTTTGAAAAAGTAAGCAACGTTTTCAATGACCTCTTAGCGAGTGGCGCGGACCTAGGGGCATCCTTCTGCGCCACCTGGAAAGGTGAGGTCATCGTTGATATCTGGGGTGGCCACCTGGATGAGACTCGACAGCTGGAGTGGCAGCAAGACACCCTGGTCAACGTCTATTCGACCACTAAAACCATGTCCTTTCTTTGTGCTCTGCTACTCGCCGATCGAGGAGAACTGGACTTCAACCTGCCGGTATCCCATTACTGGCCTGAATTCTCCGCAAATGGCAAGTCAGGCGTTCTCGTATGGCACCTTATGAACCACGCTGCCGGGCTTTCCGGCATGGATGAGGTTATGACAACCGAAGATTTATATGACTGGGACAAGGTAACTCAAGCGCTAGCAAGACAAACTCCCTGGTGGGAACCCGGCTCAGCTTCAGGCTATCACGCAATAACTCAGGGTTATCTCATCGGCGAGCTGGTCAGGAAAATTACCGGCTTGTCGCTGGGCCGCTTTTTTACAGAGCACATCGCCAGGCCGCTGGACGCAGATTTCTTTATAGGTGTTCCCGATGCCGAATTCTCACGTATTGGGGACCTGCTGCCCCCTCCCAACTCAAACGTTATCGGCGCCCAAGGTACAGCGGACTCAATTGCAGTACGAACATTCAGGAACCCGCCCGTCTCAGCACTTGACAGTCGCTCAGCAGCCTGGAGACGAGCAGAAATACCGGCCGCCAATGGCCATGGCAATGCTAGATCCGTGGCTAAAATCCATACCCTGCTCGCCAATAACGGTATGAGTCATGGCCAGCAGATAATCTCACCAGAAACCTGTCGAAGCATCATGCAACCGAGAATAGAGGGTATGGACCTGGTGCTTGCCGCGCCAATGTCCTTTGGCCTGGGCTTTGGCCTTAATCCAGTAGCAGACGGCCGGCGAAACCTTTGCTTCTGGGGCGGCTGGGGAGGATCTCGAGCCATCATCGATCAAGATAATGAGCTTAGTTTTTCCTATGTTATGAACAAGATGGCCAATGGCCTATTAGGCGATGATAGAGGTGACAAGCTTGCCAGAGCCCTGTTTTCCTGCCTGCCCCGATGAGTGCACCAAACGGCCCCAGACAGCGCTGATCCGGTTACGCTGGCTCTAATCTTCAACTGACCCCATAAAAACGGCCTCAGTTGGTTCGAGTCTTTCTCGATAGGGCTCAAGATCCATATCCTTATAACTAATGCCCATATCATTCAGCGTTTGCTCATTCCAATAGCGATGGCCGGGCAACGGTA
>JAPKEK010000644.1 GCA_028822125.1 Pseudomonadales bacterium
AGTATTGCCAGGCGAACCCAACCAGCAACTGGAACCTGCGTTAAGTTATTTTAAATCATCGCTGAAAACCGTCGATGATGAAAGTCGAGCTCAGTACCAGCCATTACTTAATACACTCAACGCAATTGTCAAAAACCCGGAACGGCAGGCTCAAATAAATCAAAGTATCCATCGGCAGGTGCAGGTAGCGCTGAATCATCTGAATAAAATGCTGACCGCAAGGCCTTTTTCAATCGAGGACATACCACCCGTCTTCAAAAGCAGGCTCATAACCGATAAAAACCAGTATCTGGTTTCAGTCCAACCCAAATATAAACTTAATTCCCGAGTAGAGACCGATCGTTTTATTAAACAAGTCATGCAGGAGGCCCCAAACACGGCTGGTCGCACCATAGTCGAGTGGGGCGTGGGCGACGTGGTAGTTAAAGCTTTTCAGCACGCAGCGTCGTTAACCTTCCTGGGCGTGTCTATTCTTCTCATAGCCTATTTTAGAAACTTTATTTTAGCAGTTCTGGTACTGATACCCATCGGACTCAGCGTGTTATTGACACTGGCGATCTGTCAACTGTCCGGCCTGACCCTCAATATGGCCAATATTCTGGTGATTCCGCTTATTATCGGTCTTGGGGTTGATGCCGGTATTCATGTTGTGCACAGGTACCAGCAGACCGGCGCCAGCGATATGCTGCTCAGTTTCAGTACTTCCAAGGCCGTCTTAATCAGTGCTTTGACGACCATTGGCACCTTCTTTTCATTGTCCTTCAGTTTACACAAAGGTGCTGCATCCGTGGGTCTATTACTGACCATTGCAATCTCATTAATGCTGTTAGTAACCTTTCTTATTCTGCCAACACTGCTACATCGGGTAGGCGTTGTCAGCAAGTCTGGCCACAAAAGTTAGCGCACTTTAGTCAGATAGCATTACAATAGAAATGGCTGATTGCCCGGCTCCTGAATTACTGAGAGCAAAGGGTTTTACTACCTGGTGATCACTTTCTCCTTGGCCTTCTCCCTCCGCCTGTGCCATGATTTCCGTTCATTTATGAGGGTTGGTCCCATGAAGGTCATCAGCAGCATTCCCAGTGAAGCACTCAATGAAATAGCGGGCGTTGTTCATGACCTTGATCTTACTGGATTTTCAGGCGTGTCAACTCAGGAAAATCGACACAACCCCTTCCTGCCGCTAGCCATAGCCGCAACCCACAGCAGCAGGCTGGAACTGAGAACCAGTGTGGCAATCGCTTTTGCCCGAAGCCCCATGGTTTCGGCGGGGCTGGCATGGGATCTTCAAGCGGCTTCTTCAGGCAGATTTACACTGGGTCTAGGAAGTCAGGTCAAAGGCCATAATGTGAGGCGTTTCAGCGTACCCTGGAGTGCTCCAGCACCGAGGCTTAGAGAATATGTGCAGGCCGTTCGCGCTATCTGGCACTGCTGGCACACCGGTACCCAGCTGGATTACCAGGGAGAGCACTATCAGTTATCATTGATGACACCCAACTTTACGCCAGAGCCTCTGAACTGCCCATTACCGCGAATTCAGATCGCTGCCGTCGGCCCGGCTATGATGAAGGTGGCAGCAGAGGAATGCGATGGGGTGATGCTGCACGCTTTCTGCACTTCGCGATACCTAAGCACCTATATTATGCCAAGACTCAATCAAGGCCTGAATCGGGCAGACCGTAACAGAAAGGAATTTGAAATTTCCGGCGGCGGCTTCGTTATCACCGGCCAGGATGATGCCGCAGTTCAAAGACAATTTGAGTGGGTTAGAACCAGGATCGGATTCTATGGTTCCACACCAGCCTACTGGCCTGTTTTTAAAATTCACGGATTGGAAGATCTTGGATTTGAGTTAAATGCATTGTCTAAAAAGGGCCAATGGCAAGATATGTCGACCAGGATTTCCGATGATTTAGTGCATGAGTTTGCTGCGGTCGGTCGCTTCGATGAAATAACCACTGAAATTGAACAGCATTTTGGCGGCATGGTAGACATCGTAAACCTGCCAAATGATACCCCTAAGGATCTCATCGAAGAAATCCTAAATCTACGAACTCCGCTTCAGAAATGAACAGTTGGAATATTGGTGTTATTGGCGGTGGCAGCTGGGGCACCACGGTCGCCCACCTGTTAAGCCGC
>JAPKEK010000645.1 GCA_028822125.1 Pseudomonadales bacterium
TATACGTCGTCCGGATTGGATGCCATAACGTGTACCTCTGTCGATGGCCAGATTGAACTCAGCATATCGACCGCGTCGATACAGTTGAAATTCCTTTTCCTGCTGGCTATAAGGCAGATCCTTTCTTTTTTCGATAATGGGTTGATAAGCGGGGAGTATGCTCTCACCAATGCTTTGTACCAGCTCAAAGCTCTGCTCGAACCCTCCCTCGGTCCAGTCGTCAAAGAATATCCCGCCGACACCACGGGCTTCCTTGCGATGGCCAAGGTAAAAATAGTCATCGCACCAGGCCTTCCTACGAGGATAGATGTCCTCTCCAAAAGGCGCGCAGGCAGCAAGTGCAGTCTGATGCCAGTGAATCACATCTTCTTTAAAAGGATAAAAAGGCGTCAGGTCAAAGCCACCCCCAAAATACCAGTTCTCCTGATCAACTAAAAAGAAACGAAGGTTTGCATGGAACGTGGGTGCAAACGGGTTGCGTGGGTGCATGATCATGGAGATTGCAGCCGCTTGAAATGATTTGCCTGCCAGGTGGGGATTGCGTTCGCTTGCAGCCGGAGGCAGAGCACGGCCTATACTGTGTGTGTATTGGACCGCTCCGCGTTCTATGTGTTGCCCATTATCCAATACTCTGGGCCTTGAATGACCACCTTCGGGTGTTTCAATATCCTCCAGGCTGAAATTGGCCTGGCCATCGACTTCAGTCATGACATCACAGATGCGAGTCTGCAGCGCTACAAAATAATCGGTAACCTGTTCAATATCCGGGTGGCTGGACATTTTTGAAGACTCTTTTTAACGAGGATGAACCATACCGAATTTAGTCAATTATTGCACCGACTACAGTGAAGCTGCCTCATGGTTTAGAATATTGATCAATGAAGCGTATAGATGAATACGTATAGCAGACGCTGCAGGCAGGAAAAGGAGGCGATACGATAATGGCCGAGGGTCAACAACATCTGGATTGGATGAATGAAAAACTGGATCTGGGTCTCAGTTTTATCAAGGGTCAGGTAACCGTTGATGGTAAAATTGATGGCCAGTTAGAAAATCAGTACCAGCAGGCAATTTATGATCTGGCCGTCAGCAAGGCAGAAATTGAGTGCGCACAGGCGTTCCTGTCCAATGCTACATCTGGGACAGCGTTTGATGAGAGGATGGCGATCGCTTTCTCTGCTCAGATGATTCAGCGAGTGAGTAATCGCCTTGACAGCTCGGATGATTTTGGCTTGGCTCACGAAACAATACGACAGGCTGAAGACACCCGTTTATTTTGCTCGAGTCTGTTGTCTCATGGCAACCTGGCTGAAATGGGTGAGCAGCTGATTCAGCGGCAGGGCGATCTTGGCAGGCGGGGCCTGGAGCCAGAAAAACAGTTGATGGCGGATACCTTTCGGCAGTTTGCCGAGGAAGTGGTTGGCCCGCTGGCTGAGCAAATACATCGACAAGATCTGATCATTCCTGACGCCATCCTGGATGGCTTACGAGAGTTGGGTTGTTTCGGCTTATCTGTCCCGGAACAGTATGGTGGGCTCCTGCCCGATGACAGAGAGGATTCGCTAGGTATGATTGTGGTCACCGAGGAACTCAGCAGAGTATCCCTTGGTGGAGCCGGGTCGCTTATAACCCGACCTGAAATTTTATCCAGGGCATTGATGGAAGGGGGCACCCTGGAGCAGAAGCAGCAATGGTTACCGCGTATCGCCTCAGGAGAGGCGCTGTGTGCGGTGGCCATCACCGAACCGGATTTTGGTTCTGACGTGGCTTCGGTGAAACTCAAAGCAACCATGACCGAAGCGGGCTGGTTGCTCAATGGGGAGAAAAGCTGGTGTACCTTCGCTGGTAAGGCGCATGTCCTGCTGACGCTGGCTCGAACAGAACCTGATACGGCGTTGGGCCATCGTGGCCTCAGTCTGTTCCTGGTGGAAAAACCATCCACCGGGCACAACGAATTTGAAGTGGTGCAGCCGCAAGGTGGCGAGTTATCCGGTAAGGCTATCAGTACAATCGGTTATCGCGGCATGCATAGCTATCAATTGTTTTTCAAGGATTACCTGGTCCCGCATAGCCATGTCATTGGAGAAGGGCAGGGTTTAGGGAAGGGCTTTTATTTCACCATGCGAGGTTTTACGGGTG
>JAPKEK010000646.1 GCA_028822125.1 Pseudomonadales bacterium
TCTTGTTCAGGTTCTTGTTCAGGTTCTTGTTCAGGTTCTTGTTCAGGTTCTTGTTCAAGTTTGTTTAACTTGACCTGTCCAGTCAGTTCACGCTAGTTTTCTGTCCTGCACTGACAGAATCCAGTTTCCCCTGGGCCTGTTATTAATGTCAATAGACTGGAATCGAGGACTGTGATGGCTATTCTGGGCGTACAGATGTTCACCTTAAGGGAATTTACCCAGAATGAAGAGGATTTGGCTGCGAGCCTGCGCAGAGTTCGTGATATGGGTTATCGGAGCATTCAGATCTCGGCTTTTGGGCCTATACCGGCACGTCGTATCCAGCAGTTGTGTGCTGATATGGATCTTGATATCGCAGCGACTCACGTGAGCTGGGATCGATTGCAGTACGAGCTTGATCTCGTCATTGAAGAGCATCTGCTGTGGGATTGCAGGCATACTGCCGTGGGTATGATTCCGCCTGAGCAATATCTTAGCTGCAGTGGTTTAGCGCAGTTTCTGGTAGAAGCAGAACCCGTTGTTCTGGGTTTGCAGGCGGCGGGAATAAGTTTTTCCTATCACAATCACCGCCATGAATTTCAGCATTTTGACGGCCAGACCTGGCTGCAGGCATTGCTGCAAAGGGCACCTGATATCAATCTTAATCTGGAACTGGATACTCACTGGATCGTCGCTGGTGGAGCAGACCCTGTCGACTGGATTAATAAAGCAGGCAATTGCATGCCATTACTGCACTTAAAGGATTTTCGCCTGGACAGCGAAAACAGACGGCGGTTTGCCGCTATTGGCCAGGGTAACTTGAATTGGGTTGATATCCTTGCGGAAGCGGCGAAACATCCCATTGAATATTACCTGGTTGAACAGGACAACTGCTATGGCGAAGATCCTTTCGAATGCCTGTCACAGAGTTTTGAATTTCTATCCGGGTTTGGTTTGTCGTGAGCGTCGTTAAACTGGGGATTATTGGTCTGGGTAACATGGGGCAGGTGCACTGCAAGCTGGTGTCAGGAATAACTGATTTCAAATTAACCGCAGTGGCAGATGCCCGGCAAGGGCGATCAGAGCGTATACACAGAAGGTATGATGTTACTGTTTTTGACAGTGGTGAAGCGCTGATTAAATCTGGCACTTGTGATGCTATCCTGATTGCAACGCCCCATTATGATCACACTCACCTGGGCTGCCTGGCTTTGCGGCAAGGTTGTCACCTGATGATCGAAAAGCCGATTTCAGTCGATAAGCGCGATGCTCTGAGATTGGTCAATGCCCATGGCAACCCTGAACAGGTATTTGCGGCTATGTTTAACCAACGAACACATCCTGCCTATCAACTGCTGCGGCAGTGGATTCAAGCAAAGGCTTTTGGTCCTGTTCGTCGTGTACAGTGGACTATAACGGATTGGTTCAGAAGCCAGGCCTACTACGATAGTGGCGACTGGCGGGCAACCTGGGTGGGTGAAGGCGGTGGCGTGCTGCTGAACCAATGCCCCCACCAGCTAGATTTGATTTGCTGGTTGTTTGGTTTACCAGTCAGCCTTTACAGCCAATGTTCTTTCGGTAAATATCACCATCTTGAGGTCGAAGATGAAGTCACCTGCCTGCTTAATTTTGACAACGATGTGACCGGTGTTTTCACCACAACAACAGGCGAGGCGCCGGGCATAAACCGTTTGGAGATCGCCTTTGATGATGGTTTGGTGGTTTATAACAGCCAGGAAAATTTTATAACGGTGATTAGGAACGATAAGTCCGTAACCAGAGCCATAGTGGAAAATGCCGCATTTGAAAAACCAGGTACCACCCAGGAACTGGTTGGGGTTGACGGTGATGGCGGGCAACATGGCGCGATACTTGAGAATTTTGGCGGGGCTATTCTGCGCGGAGAAACTTTGATAGCACCCGCATCAGAGGGCCTGCAATCAGTTGAACTGGCTAATGCCATGCTGTTATCAGGCTGGACTCAGAAGGCCGTCAGCTTACCGATCAGTGCCAGAGGGTACAGGCAGAGGTTACTGGACAAAATAAAACGATCGACTTTTGAAAGAAAAGTAAAAGCAACGGTCGTTGAGAATATGGCGGATAGCTTTTAAGAATAGCTTTTAAGAATAGCTTTTAAGAATAGCTTTTAAGAATA